>MFGV01000005.1 GCA_001778375.1 Candidatus Firestonebacteria bacterium RIFOXYD2_FULL_39_29 | reverse complement strand
CAGTGCGATACATGGCTTGCTCCTTTGGAGTGAATATGCCATATTATATCATGTTAGTAATTTAATTGCGACACAGTCTGAATACTTAATGATTAAATTACTAAACAAAATCATTGAAATATATTTAAATACTTTCCAAATATTAGTGCTTAGAATTTAATCCTTAGTCATTGTTTTTCTTAGTGCTTAGTGCTTTAATCTTAGTAATTATTTTGTCGCTTCGCTTCACATCTCCGTAATCCGTTCCTACCGTACGTCCAAGTCCGATTATTCTCGCCGTAACACACCCAAAGCACTTATCGGCGTCTTCATTAAGACAAATCTTATTCGGATAAATTTCATATAGCGGTCTGACCGCCGTCGGTGTTATATTCGGCATCATCACATTCGCTCCCGACTGAAGGGCTTTTTCCCGTCCAAGCGGATCAATCGTTCCCATAGCCGTAGTAGCCGGCATATGCGCATTAGGAAAAACCAATCTTAGTACTGCGATTAAACGGAGAGTTTGCGCTAAAGTTCCTCCCTTTTCATCCTTTAAAGGTGTTTCCTTATGCGGCAAAAAAGGACCTATTCCAATCATCTCAACACCTAATTCATTCAGCCAGATAATGTCTTTGGCTAAACTCAGCGCATCCTGGCCGGGTAAGCCAACCATTACCCCGCTGCCTAATTGAAATCCGAGTTTTTTCAAAATATATAAACAGTTCTTTCTGTATTCCAAATCACTGTCAGGATGTATTTTTTTAAATATCATCCGGTCAGTTGTCTCAATTCTGAGAAGATACCTATCGGCTCCTGCTTTACGCCAGGCGGTGTATGTCGCCTCGTTTCTTTCGCCCAAACTTAGAGTTACCGCCAGTTTTGTCTTGTTTTTCAATTCTCTTATTATCACCGGCATCGTTTCAGCGCTGAAATGGAGATCTTCGCCGGACTGAAGAACTATCGTTTTGTACCCGAGTTTCTCCGCCTTCAAAGCCGTTTCAAGTATTTCCTCTTTTGAAAGTCTATACCTGTAAATTTTATTATTGTCTTTTCGAAGCCCGCAATAGTGGCAGTTTTTCCTGCAATAGTTGGAAAATTCTATGAGCCCTCTTAAGTGGACAGAATCTCCCATAGTTTCAGTTCTCTTTTTATCCGCTGCGGATAGAAGCAATGTTTCATCCTTTCCTTTTGCCTCAAGCAAGGGAACAAGCCAATCAACAGCTAAAGCTGTCTCATTAATAGCAGCAGCTAAAGCCGTTGGGAAGTCATTATATTTATTCTTCCGCCTAGGCGGATTTCGCGAAGGATTTATGGTTCTATATTTACACCTTCGCTCAACTTTCTTCTTTTGCTTCCCCTTCTTCCCTTTCTGCACTTCCTTCACTTCCCCACTGCAATCTTCAGCGCCTGGTCAAGGTCTGCTTTTATGTCAGCAACATCCTCAATACCTACCGAGAAGCGGACAAAGTCGGCCGTAACTCCGGTTGCCACTTGTTCTTCAGGAGTAAGCTGGGAGTGCGTGGTAGATGCCGGATGAATAACCAGGCTTTTTGCATCCCCGATATTTGCAAGGTGAGAGAGAAGCTTTACTGAAGAGATAAATTTTTTCCCCGATTCAAGTCCTCCCTTAACACCAAAACCTATCAAACCGCCAAAGTTACCTTTGAGATATTTCTTTGCATTCGCATGCGATGTGTGCTCTTCCAGCCCGGGATAATTCACCCACGCTACGGAAGGATGCGACTTAAGCCACCCTGCAAGTTCCAAAGCATTCTTTGAATGCTGACGGACCCGAAGCCCCAGAGTTTCCACTCCCTGTATTATCTGAAAAGAGTTAAATGGGCTGATGCAAGGACCAAGATCACGAAGCAGGCTGACTCTTGCTCTTATTATGAACGCAATGTTACCGGCTCCGGGGAAATTTCCGAATACTTTCCAGAAATTTAGCCCGTGGTACGACGGATCATCTTCAGAAAGCTGAGGGAATTTACCGCTGCCCCATGCAAACTTTCCGGAATCAACAATTACCCCACCGATAGAAGTTCCGTGACCACCCAGATATTTTGTAGCCGAGAGGACAACTATATCGGCGCCAAAATCTATTGGTCTAAAGATACCAACTCCGACAGTATTGTCTACGATGAGAGGAATGCCCGCTTCGTGGGCTATCTTCGCAAGAGCTTCAAAATCCGGCACATCAAGTTTTGGGTTACCAATGGTCTCAAGATAGATGGCTTTGGTTTTGGAAGTTATTGCTTTCTTAAAATCTTCCGGTTTCTTTGAGTCAACAAAGACAACCTTGCGACCGAGATTGGCAAAGGTGTAATGGAACAAAGTATATGTTCCGCCGTAAAGATTATTAGCTGAAATAATCTCATCTCCCACCCCTGTTATACCGAGTAACGCAAGAGTTATTGCAGCCTGACCTGAAGCCACGGCCAAAGCTGCTACACCGCCTTCCAGTGAGGCTACTCTTTTTTCCAGAACATCCGTAGTCGGATTCATTAACCTCGTGTAGATATTGCCAAACTCCTTCAGACCGAACAAATTGGAGGCATGCTCCGCGCTGTTGAAAACATAAGAAGTCGTCTGGTAGATCGGAACCGCTCTTGAACCTGTCGTCGGATCCGGAACCTGCCCTGCATGTAAACCTATCGTATCTATACCTTGTGACATAAAATTGTCCTCCCTGTTAAGTTATTTTTATTTGAATAATGATTCTTCTCCTCTCAGGTTTAAAATTCGAAACCCGCAGAAAATTACTAAGACTTAAATTCTAAGCACTAAACAAGCATTAATACTTAACAACTAAATCTTAAACAAAATCTTTGAGCTTATATTATAAACCTCCTTATTTTTAGTGCTTAGTGCTTTGATCTTAGTAATTATTACTTCAGGAATTCCTGAAATAACCACGTCGAAAGGTATCTTTCTCCTGTATCCGGCAACAGCGCCACAATTAATTTATTCTTGCTCTCCGGTCTCTTTGCTATTTCTAATGCCGCCCATAGAGCAGCCCCTGAAGATATCCCCGCAAGAATACCTTCTTCTTTTGCAAGTATTTTCGCCGTATTTCCCGCGTCTTCATTTTTCACTTTAATATATTCATCTATAATCTTTTTATTAAGAATCTTTGGAATAAAATTTGCCCCAATGCCCTGAATCTTATGAGGACCTGCCTTACCTTCGGAAAGAAGCGGAGAATCAAACGGTTCAACCCCGATGATTTTTACCGAAGGTTTCCTTTTTTTTAAGACTTCTCCAACTCCCGTAATTGTACCTCCGGTACCAATACCGCTAACAAAATAATCTACTTTACCATCAGTATCTTTCCATATCTCTTCAGCAGTCGTTTTCCGGTGAGCTTCAGAATTTGCTTCATTTTCAAATTGCTGGGGTATATAACTGTTTTTATGATGCTTTCCCAATTCTTTCGCTTTTTCAACAGCCCCATTCATTCCTTTTGCTCCCTCGGTAAGCACAATATCCGCCCCAAAGATCCGAAGAATAGCTCTTCTTTCCAGGCTCATGGTCTCAGGCATAGTAAGGATAAGTTTGTATCCTCTTTGCGCCGCAACAAAAGCAAGACCTATCCCGGTATTTCCGCTGGTCGGTTCAATAATCACGGTATCTTTTTTTAGCAGGCCTTTTTTCTCGGCATCTTCTATCATTGCCAGGGCAATTCTTTCCTTCACGCTGTGAATTGGATTAAAACTCTCAAGCTTTACTGCAATTGTCCCGTTTAACCCGGCATTAAGTTTATTTATCCGCACAAGCGGAGTATTTCCTATGGTTTTTGTTATATCTTTATATATGCCTGACATTGAATCCTCCTTTTGAAATAGATTCCACTTATACATAAATTACTGTTAAAACTTTACACGTTATCACGTTGCTCACGTCCAAATTATTGTACTATTATTAAATTCAACAACTCCAAAATGCAAACCCAGAATCTAGCGCCCAGAACCCAGCACCCTTTTTTAAATTTCATAATTTACTATATTTTTCTTTTCTAATTTTTCTTTTCTATCGCACATATCTTCGAAGGTAACCCGGTCAACAACTCCGTTAATCATCTCTCTGATATCCTTCCACAAAGGACGGAAAGGACATTTTAGCTCATCACTACACTTCGCATAACAGGATTTGCTTACACAGCTTACAGGAGATGTGTAGCCTTCCGTAAGCCTGACAATCTCACCTACAGTTATCTCCGCAGGGTTTTTTGCCAGGAAATACCCTCCATCCGGACCCCTTTTACTGTTAACATATCCCGCTCCTTTTAAAAGCAGTAAAATCTGCTCAAGATATTTAAGCGGTATATCCTGTCTTTTCGATATTTCGCCAATTCTGACCAACCCTTTTTTATAATGTGTTGATAAATCAAGTATTGTTTTTAATGCATAATCACCTTTAAACGAGATCCTCATTAAAGCCCTCCTTCTATACTTTGTCTATCATCTTAGTAGTGATTATAACAAAGACATTTCTATTTGTCAATAGTTATTCTGATTTTGTGCTCTTTTTTTTCTTGTAGCTGCTTACCTGCAGAGTAGGTTCACGTTCCGCTTTTTCATATTACCAACTTAAAGATATTTAACATACTTTTTTCTGCACTTGTTAAACTTTTTATTATAACTTCTCTATTCCTTTTTTTGAACAACCTGATAAATAGGCAAATATCTGTAATAAACTTCGAGCGAAAGGACAGCCATCGCTGTCGTATATGTTGCATTAAGATCTTTTTCATACCAGGTTGCACCCGGATAAGGTTTAAAACTTCCGTCTTCATTTTGTAATGGTACTATAAATCCCCTGAATTTTTTATTCCAATTATCCCAGCTCCCCCCCCCCACCTGGAATAACGCCAAGTTAAAATAATACATAGCATAATAACTATTAATAGCAGAAATATCAATAGACGTCAATAAATCAAGTATGGCCTTTGCCGAAGGATGTTTTAGTTTATCATTCATGGCAAGACAAAATATTCCTATTGCAGGGCAGGACCCGTACGACCACCTGTCATATTTTAGTTCAGGAGTATACGCTCCTTTGCAAGCTATTACAAATTCCATTGCCTTATCAATTGCTTTTTTAACTTCTTCTTTTTTTATCTCCGAATAATAAGCATCTTTCAGAGCCATAAGGCCCCATCCGGAAACCGATATATCCCCGTCTTTTGCATTAGGTCCGTATCTCCAGGCCCCTTTAGGATTTTGTTCTTGTGATTTTATTGTGGCATCCACACACCTGGTTACTCTCTCTTTAATACCGGAAGCACCTCCCACTAAATACGCCTCACTTAAAGCCATTGTACATATAAAATGTGTATACATGCTGTCGTTGCCGGATGTCACATTACCGACGATTCCTTCATCCGTTTGTGTTTTTACCAGATATTCAACTGCATTCCTTATTGTCTTTGCGTACTTATGCGGAGAATCACATCTGAACCCCGCTCCCAAAAATGCAAGTAACGACAATCCTGTATAACTGCCGTTATTTCTTGATCGTTTTTCATCTATCCAAGAACCATCAGGTTTCTGATTCTTAAATAAATATTCCAATCCTTTATTCACGGCAACTTCTGTCAAAGGGGTCCCGCCATATTTCTTTGCCATCTCTGTTCTGTTCATTCTGGCAGAGAAAATACCAATACCCGCTCCGATGCCTTTACCGATACCGGTACCCATGCCGCCACCCTCACTGCCGCCCGCTCCGACAATATCCAACGGCTTAACAACAGCACTTGACTTCGCTGCATCTGCAATCTTTGTATTGATGACGACTTTTGCGTCAGTAACTTTAATCTCTTGTTTGGCCGCAGACGGAATATCTACAGGTTTTGAAGACGGAAGTTGTTTTTGTGTTTCCCACTCCGGAGTTTCCGCCTTTCCACCGCCTCCCATTTGAAGGATGCCCCTAAAAACTGTTTTTCTCATTGTTGGATTTACAATGACTATTCCACTGACCAGAAAGAGGATCAGCAGGTGAGCGGTGAAGGAAACAAAAAAGAACTTTGATTCTTTGATCTTTTCTTTAATTTGCTTCATCAGATTCATTAAATATCCTCCGGTCGGGGTATTTGTTTATCTCAAGTTCCGTTTAAATCTACTAAAAATAACTAAAACAAAGAGTTTTCATAGAAACACGAATACTTTGATTATTCTAACTGAATCCGCTACTAATGTCAATCCGCCATTCGCACCTGTCAATGCAAAATAGAAATGTCCTATTCTCTGCAAAGTAAGAATGTCCTATTTTGCCAGTACCCAAGCATTTATTCTCCAGAAGCATTATCTAATAAACTTAAAAGAGGCGCCTTGCAAAACAAATATTGCAAAGCACCTCTTTTTGTTTTATCTTAATTAATGATGATGTCCGCCGCTATCTTCTTTCATCTCCTGTTTATCTTCTTTTTTTATATATTTTTCCGGGGTTTTTGCAAATTCATCGGGACACCAATTACAGCAAAAGTAATATGTTTTATCTTTGTATTCTCCGGCTTTCGTAACAGCCGATCCTGTAAATGTTTCTTCTTTAACCGGACAAAAATATTCTTTGCCAATCTCATCTTTTTTTAACCCGCGTATAATGACCTCTTTTTCCAGCTTCATGCCGCATTTCGGACATCTTCCGTCCTTTGTTTTTTCACCTCTGTAATCTCCCATAGAATCTGTCCAAATTTCTTTATATATTTTAATATCCGCCGCAATAGCTTCACTTTTTTGAACACCCGAAGAATCTTTACTCATACCCATATCCGTTGATTTCGTACAACCTCCCGGAACGAACACTACTGCCAATATCGCAAAACTCGAAAAGACTATTTTAATTTTCTTCATTTTATTTTTCCTCCTCTTTCTGCTTTTTCTGCACTTACTGTTCGTGCTGTATTTGTTTTTCCTGCTTCCCCTTCTTCATTTCAAAGTTCCATTTCCATATAGCATATATGGGAGGATATACCAATAACTCAAGAATAAAACTTGTTACAACTCCGCCTATCATCGGAGCTGCAATTCTCTTCATAAGGTCCGCCCCGGCTCCCATAGCCCACATGATCGGTATTAAACCCATAAGTATCGCCATCACCGTCATGGTCTTAGGACGGATTCTTTTCACCGCGCCATGCATTATCGCCTCTTCAAGATCCAAATAGGTTTTCATCTTGCCTCTTTTAACGCTGTCGTCGTATGAAATGTCAAGGAATAGGAGCATAAATACGCCGGTCTCCGCATCAAGTCCCAGGAGCGCTATCATTCCCACCCACACAGCAATTGAGACGTTATAGCCGAGGAAGTATAGAAACCAGACAGCACCCACCAGTGAAAAAGGAACGGCTGATAGAACTATCAAGGTCTTTACCGTGGATTTTGTATTCATATACAATAACAGGAAGATAACGAATAAAGTCAGCGGGATAATCACCTTTAAGCGCTCTTTAACGCGAAGCATATTCTCATACTGACCGCTCCAGATCAAAGAGTAACCGGCGGGCAGCTTTAATTTTTCATTCACTCTTTTCTTTGCCTCTTCGACATAACTGCCTACATCCCTGCCGGTAATATCCACGTAAACATATCCTGCCATCATTCCGTTCTCATCCCTTATCATCGACGGCCCTGTCTTAATACCGATATCAGCAATTTCTTCAAGCGGAACATTCTCGCCCGACATAGTTGTAACCAGTGTACGGCGGAACTTTGCAAGGGTATCCCTGTAATCACGCCCATAGCGTACATTGACCGAATATCTTTCCCTCCCGGCTATAACCGTAGTAACTGTCTCCCCTCCAAGCGCCGTCATTATTATATCTTCTGCTTCTTTTACGCTTAACCCATATCTTGCAAGTTTTTCTCTTTTCAGGTCAAAGTCAACAAAATACCCGCCGGTAACCCGCTCGGCATAAATGCTTCTGGTCCCCTGTACATCTTTTAAAAGCATCTCAATATTTGTTCCCAGTTTTTCAATTTCCTGCAGATCCGCCCCAAATATTTTAATACCTATAGGAGTTCGTACTCCGGTCGTCAGCATATCTATCCTGGCTTTAATAGGCATCGTCCAGGCATTCGTGACCCCGGGGAATTTCATTTTAGAATCCATCTCATTTATTATTTCTTCCCAGGTTATCCTGTCCCGCCATATCGGCCTGAATAATTTCTGCATTGGTTCCGGCAGTCCCGAGTACCATCTTTTATTTTTACGCCATTCACTCTCCGGCTTTAAGACCACAGTCGTCTCCATCATGGAAAACGGCGCCGGATCTGTCGCAGTTTCGGCTCTTCCAGCTTTACCAAAGACACTTTCCACCTCAGGGATGCTTTTAAGTATTTTATCCTGTGTCTGAAGAAGTTTCCGTGCCTCTGTAACCGATATTCCGGGGAGAGTAGTCGGCATGTACAGAATACTGCCCTCATTCAGCGGCGGCATGAACTCCGAACCCAGCTTCATATATACCGGTATCGTAAGCAGTACCAGAACTAAAGCTGCAGCAATTGTAGCTTTAGGATAATCTAACACAAACCTGCAAACCGGTCCGTAAAGTTTAAAAAGCACCTTGCTCACGGGATGACTTTCCTCTTTGTAATATTTTCCGACTAGTACCTGATTAAAAGACCAGGCCAGCCATTTGGGTTTAAAAGTGAAGTTATGCATCCTCATAAAGAGTAATCTTATCGCGGGGTCGAGAGTCAACGCCAAAACAGCGGCAATCGCCATTGTAAAAGTCTTTGTAAATGCCAGTGGCTTGAACAACCTTCCTTCCTGTTCCAGCAAAGTGAAGACAGGAAGAAATGCTGCAGCAATAACAAGCAAAGAGAAGAATACTGCCGGGACCACTTCTTTGAGTGCTTGAATGCGAACTTCATGGGGGTCCCCGACTTCTCCACCTTCTTTCCACAACTCAAGTTTTTTATACGCGTTCTCCACTTCAATGATAGCGCCATCAACAAGAACACCTATGGAAATCGCGATACCGGATAAGGACATGATATTTATTGGGATCCGGAATAAGAACATTAAACTGAAAGATAATAATATTGAGACGGGAATAGTTACTATAGGGACGATAGCTGAGGGTATATGCCACAAGAACAACATAATAACGAGACTCACTATTAGCATCTCTTCGAACAGCTGACTCTTTAAGGTCTCAATGGCTCGGTGTATAAGGTCTGAACGGTCGTAAGCCGTGACTATTTCTACGCCGGCGGGCAAAGAAGGTTTTATCTCTTCTAACTTTGCTTTTACGCGGTTTATAACATTCAGAGCATTCTCACCATGTCTGATAACTACAATACCTCCGACAGTATCTCCTTCCCCGTTTAAATCTGCGGAACCTCTCCTGATATCCGGGCCTATTACTACTTTACCTATATTTTTTATGAGAACAGGAGTACCCTGCATACTCCTGCCGACGACTATTTTTTCTATATCAGCCACATTTTTTATGTAGCCCTTTCCGCGAATCATGTATTCCGCACCGCTGAACTCTATCAACCTGCCGCCAGTATCATTGTTATTTGCACGGACCGCATCCGAAACTTTCATCAGAGGTATCTTGTAGCTCAACAAAGCATTAGGATCAATATTAACCTGATACTGTTTTTGAAAACCGCCGATTGAAGCCACTTCAGCTACGCCCGGAACGGACTGCAGATAATACCGCATATACCAATCCTGAAAGCTTCTTAAATCCGAAAGGTCATTTTTCCCTGATTTATCAACCAGCGTATATTGGTAAACCCAACCCACACCCGTCGCATCCGGGCCAAGTTCGGTACTCACGCCTTCCGGCAGTTTTGACTGGATCTTGCTCAGATATTCCAGAACACGGCTTCTTGCCCAATATATATCAGTACCATCCTGAAAGATTATGTAGACATAAGAAAACCCGAAATCAGAGAAGCCGCGAACGGCCTTTACTTTCGGTACTCCAAGTAAACTGGAAACGATGGGATATGTAACCTGATCTTCAATTATGTCAGGACTTCTGTCCCATTTTGAATATACAATGACCTGAGTATCAGACAAATCAGGAATGGCATCCAAAGGTATATTTTTGACCGCATAAACAGAAAAGAGTATAGCCGCCAGTGTAAATATTATTATTAATATTTTGTTTTTCGCAGAAAATTCAACTATCCGTTCGAGCATACGATAAACTCCTTGTTAAAATTAATCACTAAGATCTAAATTCTAAGCACTAAACAATTACTAAAACCTAATAACTAAATCTAAAACAAAATCTTTGTATCTATATTAATAAACTTCCTTTTTAGTGCTTAGTGCTTATTTCTTAGTCATTGCTTTTCTTAGTGCTTGTTTTATTTGGTCATTGACTTAAGTCTTGATTCTGAATCAATCAGGAAATTTGCGGAGGTTACAACTTCTTCACCTTCAGAAACACCGAAAATTACCTCGTAATAATTATCCCCTTCTGCCCCTGCTACTATTTCCCTCGGCTCATACACCCCCGAGCTTGTCTTGACAAACACGACTTTCCTGGTACCGGTATCCATTACGGCCGTAACCGGAATAGCCAATTTCTGACCCAACAGAACATGAACTAAAGTGTCGACATACATATCGGGTTTTAATAAGCCGCCCGGATTTTCAACTTCGGCTCTTACTCTCAGGGTCCTTGTCTCGGCATCAAGATATGAACCGACAGATATTACCGCACCTTTGAACTTTTTTCCCGGAACCGCGGTTGTAGAGGCCTCTATGACCTGACCTTCTTTTATTAATCCAAACTCGTAATCATACACCTGCGCGTAGATCCAGACGATTCCGCCGGACTTATTCGTATACAGAAGATTAGAGAATTTATTTTCTTTCACCATTCTATCCGCGAGTTCTACGGAGATACCCATATGCGCCAGTTTGAATCTTATGGCCTGAAGCATTTCTTCCGTTTGTTTCAGGTTTTCTCCGGAAATTTTACTGTTTTTCATATCAGCATAGGTGACAAGCGTCTGTTTGTACTCCGAAAGAGCATTATAGAGTTCTTCATCATGCGCCACTCTGCCGGACGCCCTGATATCCGCCGTTAAATTGCGCTTTGTAATTTTTTCGGTTTTCACACCTATAAGCTGTTCCTGCTCTCCGGTTATGGAAATTTTTTCCAGACCGGAAACCTTTGAAGGTTCTGCGTCCACCGTTATTTCTTCTTTTACCATATCCATACCCATGGAATCCTTCCCCGGTTTATCGGAAATTTCAACGGGCATCATCGTGGACCTGTAGATTATTTTCTTCTTTCCCTCTTCCTTATTTTCCATCGGGACCAATTTCATACCGCAGATGGGGCAATCCCCCGGTTTGTCGGCAATATAAGCAGGATGCATGGGGCAATGATACTTTATTTGTTTAACATCTTTGGCCCCGCTCTTATGTCCTTGGTAGAGGATTACACCGGTCGTACCGAGTAGAAGCACCAGAACCGCGATAATAACGTATTTTAACCCGCCCTTATTCAGTAATATCATTTATATTCTCCCCCTAACAGAGTTTCCATCCCGGAAAAATTCTTCTGATGTTCCGCCAGCTCCCGGTAATACTCCAATTCATATTTATACAAAGTCATCTGGCTGTCCAGCAATGTCAAAAAGTCCAGCTTCCCTGATTTATACCCTTCCTGAGAAATATTTATATTCTGCCTTGATTGCGGTAAAATGCCGGACTCGTACAATTCAATATTTGCCCTGTTTTTCGATATCCTTGAAACAATCTCCTTAAGCATAGAGGTGATAGTGTTAGTCGTATTTTCATACACCGCTTTTTTGACTTCTTTCTCAGCTTCATTCTCTTTCACTTCAAATCCCGCGCTACCCCAGAGAAAAGGCAGGCTCATATCCAGCATAAGAGTTATCATTCCGCTTCTTTTCATGCCGGTAACCGGATTATCCTGTCTCAGGCCATAAGAGAGGGAAAGATTAAAATCCGGTAAAAGCCGGCTTCCCGCAACGTCGAGGTCTGCTTTGTTTTTTTCCACACCGAGAGCGGCAATTTTCAACTCGGGATTGTCCTCCAAAGCTATTGCAATTACTTTTTCTTCATTAATTTCGGTTTTATTTCTTTCCAACACTGTATTTTCCAGTGTGATCTCTTTCTTTTCGTTTAGCAAAGCGCTCAATAACGCGAGAGCGGAATGTTTTTCCTGCTTTAACATATTAATATCCAACCCCATTCTGGAAACTTCCACCTGAGCCTTTAAGACATCCGACTGCATTGCGGTCCCGGATCTATATTTTTCATCGGCAATGGCGACTGTATTCATCAGGAGTTGTTTATTTTTCTCGGAAATATCCAGGGCTTTGTTTAGATAAACAATATCATAATAAGCCTTCGAGACATTCTCTTTTATCTCATTCTTTTTTTTCACTAATTCCTGCTCCGCAATCTTCACATTAAACCCGGCCGACAACCCCATTAAGCCAAGCTTCCCGGGAAACGGTAGCATTTGCATAAATTTAAACTCCAACATCGTCATATCTTCTTCGTTAAAAGAAAGAGAATTTGCAGGAAGATTCACAATCCCGGCGCCAATTTTCGGTTCTTCCAGTGCGGACTCTTTACGCGAAGTTATCTCAAGGGTCTTGACCATCTCCTTCAGTGACTTTATCTCCTGATTATTTTCCAGAGCCAGACCTGTTAATTTCAGCAATTCACTATCTTCAGCGTAAAAACTCACGCTTGCAAATAAAAGCACCGCCGTAATATACCTGAACTTCTTCATATCCCACTCCTTGAAAAAGATTCTCCGCCTTCAGCCCGCCTAAATGCGAGGTCTCGCAACAAACATTGTTGCGGACGAGATCTCACCGTAGGTGGACACTGATACAAACCTTCCCCTGATTCTTTTTTTGCTTTACACGCTTCCCCTGCTTCACTTTCTTCTTTTCCTTCTTTTACTTCACTTCCTTCACTTCGTTCTACCATTTCGGACTTTTCGAGATCATTATTACCGTAAGAATCAGAATACTTATAATGCCAAGACCGATACCGGCGCACACCGGATATTTATATTTGTCGCTGGAACCCCTACTTTCATTAAGATACGCACTGCCAAGAAGTATCGCGACGATGGCTTTTTCAATGCCAAAGAGATCAAAGAAAGATAAAGCACCGAGGAGAAGAACAGCAAGCGCTGTACTAGTTTTTAGATTCATTTGAACACCTCCCGCATTTGCACTCACTCCCCATTGCAACCCTGCAATACCTGCATACCTGCTCGCAGTGCTTATCACAATAAGAAGAGAACTCTACGAAAGAAAAAAAGCTCTTTCTTGAATCAGTCGTAACTGTCGTGTTCACCTTTTCTCCGGGAAGAGCATAAATATACGGCGAAACCAACGTAAATCCCATAAAAATAACCAGAATAGCCGCGCAAAGAGCCGGCACCGGAAGAATCCATTTTAGGAATATATCCATCGGGTTTTGCCCCTTAGAATCAGCTTGCTGAATTTTCAAAAACAATTTTCTATTGAAATTCAAAGAAGATTCAATATCTTTGAGTTTTGTAAGTATTTTATCCTGTTTTAAGTATATTTTAGATTCTTTCAAACAAGGAAGGCAAGAATCCAGATGCTCTTTTACTTGACTTTTCTCCACATCACTCAACTCCCCGTCGACAAAAGCAGGTATTTTCCTTCTTATTTCTTCGCATTTTCCCTTTGATATTCTCATCTTTTTACCCTCTATTATATTATACGACAATCGGAAGAAATACTTGCGGTTTATTTAAAAAAGGGGACTGACAACGTTCTCTTCGGTGTCTGTCCCTCATATTAACCTCAGTGAATTCTACAGCTGTATGTCAAAATAGCTCTCTGTTTTCCATAGTTTAAATTTGTCCAAAGAAGTTTGTAATAAAATCTAAATACCCATGTTTCCCTCTGGATTGGCTATGTTTTTCAGCGGATTTTTTTATTTTTTTCAAGCAATAGACAACTTCATCCACGGTTTTTATATTTGGGTTCACATCTCTTTTTTCTTCCAATTTAGCCCTGCCCAGGCTCCAGCCGCTTATCGCATAAACACAATCAAAGATACAGCTTTCCCTTTCTGAAAGTGAGTAAGAGCGCGGTTGCCTTCCGGCTTTTTCCGCATTGAATATTTCTATTACAATTTCTACAACCCTGATGACATCATAATCCGTAATTTCAGAATTTTCCTTATATTTCTTAACTATATTGGTTTCCAGATTAGCCAGTACGTCAATGTATTTATCTTCAACCATAAAATCCCCTTTTGCATTGTATGCTGAAAACAACAGGTCGCTGTCTTAAGGTCAGAATATTCCCTTAATTTCTTCATGACTTTCAAATTTGACTATACCCTTTCCGCGTTCACAGAGTAATTTCATCATTTCATTGGCTCTATACTCGGAGTTGGTCTCACATTCCATGCGGTTCTCAAATAATTTTATTGAAGCAATTGCCATATTCGTCGCGGCTCCTTTAATTTTATATTTTTTCATATAAAGGTGGTCATTGATTTCGGAGTCAAAATCAAAATTCTTATCTTCCTTAAGCCGGGAGTTCAGTACAAATATATCAGACACACTGAAAATGCTTTTATTGTAAAACATCTCATCTTTATCAAGATTCTTAAAACTTGGTCCAAAGAATTCGTTGCTGTTTTTTTTAAAAAACCCAAAAGGCAGTTCTTCTTTTCTGGAAGGCTCACACTGCAAAGAACCTGCAACAAAGAATATTATAGAGTTTTTGGCAACGGTTCTAACCTCTTCTTCCGGCGTCATTTTTTCGAGCCAGCCGTTTTCACGGGCTTTTTCTATAATCTTTAACAGATTGCTTTCGATATTATCCCGCTGATCTTTTGTATACATCCAGGGAGCTCCATAAGAATAGGATTCATTTTCCGCTCCAAGCAGACGGCAGAACCAGACCTCTCCCGGCTTCCTGTCTTTTTCATAGGTGTCTCCATAAGCCATTACATTTCTTTCTTTTCCAGTAACCAGTTCTTTGACTGTCATTTCGCGCGGAGAAACATTCATTATTTCGTAAAAACCCTGATAACTTTTTGCCAGATCCCGCAAGCATTCCGGACCGGGGCTGTTTAGCTCGGAGACCGAGCCATACTTCAGAAGATTATCAATTAAAGACATATTTTCAATTCCGTACTTTAAATCAAGGAAATACCATCCCATCAGCATACTGTCATACATTCTGGTTTTTATTTTTTCATCGGTATACGCATTTTTTATATATTCATAGACGGCGTCTAAATATTCACCATTAATGCTGAATTGCCGTTCTTTATCTGCAT
The DNA here is from genome assembly GCA_001778375.1 of Candidatus Firestonebacteria bacterium RIFOXYD2_FULL_39_29. NCBI lineage: Bacteria > Candidatus Firestoneibacteriota > Candidatus Firestonebacteria bacterium RIFOXYD2_FULL_39_29. The sequence goes on along the minus strand of MFGV01000005.1, from coordinate 37,658 downwards.
ACATCCCGACATATTGAATAAGGAACATATACTCATCAAGGATCGTACCGGAAATCCTGGAATTTTTGTCAAGTTCTTGCACCCGATCCTTTGTCAAGCAGCAGTCTTTATACTTCTCTTTGCTCCCGCACGGACATGGTTCGTTCATTCCTGTTTTTATTTCGCTTATACTTTCATCAACATGATGACCGTTTTTACTCCGCCGCTGTTCCTTATTCATCCCTACTTTAGCACGCAGTAGGTCAAAATTCATGTTCATTGCCGGGTTTCTTACGGCAACATTCTTATCCATTTCTTCCATTTCGCCTATCAGCTTTTCAAGTAACTCCCTGCCTTTTTCAGATTTCATGGCGTCATAAGGGGTAATATCACCAAGCGCCGGTATTTTCTGCCTTACCCAGCTTTTCAGATAATACTCTTCTGTCTTCTGTTTTAATTGCCTTACAACTTCCGGATTATTCATCAGCTCCTGCTGTTTCAAAGCCTGCTCTTTCATCTTTTCTTCCGACGGCCTTTTTAGCTCTGAAAATTCTTTTTCCTCCGTACGAAGATAAGAAATATATCCCTTAAACGATTTAACGGCTAACTTCCTGAATTTCACCGATCTTTCCATTGAATTTGTATCAAACACAAGGAATTCATTTTCGAAGTAAATATTTCCGATAAGAACATTCGGATGCAGTAGATTTTTGCCTTTCTTTTTCCAGACCCAACTCTTGTTATTTTCGTCGCGTTCTACGTTTTCCATCCCATTCAGTACTACTTCTATTGCTTCTTTATTAATTAACTTAAAATAAACCTTGCAAAAAAGCAGCGGTTCTCCGTCTGTATTGTGAAGTTTTGGCAGGTTATCTTTCTGATTTGAGTAGGTCTCCAATATATTGATATTCTGTCCGGTTTTTACCGGCAGAATATTACTTTTACCCATACAACATTTCTTATATTTCTTCCCGCTCCCGCAGGGGCACGGGTCATTTCTCCCCGGTTCGGTCATAATCTTCTCCCATTTAATTAAGGTTCCCGCAGTCCCGCAACTCTAGTCACTTTTTGATATATAACATCAGGGAATTCCGCGAAATGCTTTTCCCCGCATTTAACTTTTATATACTCGCTGCCCCTGAGAGCATTTTCATCAAGCGTGCTTTTTGTTTCTGCGACAAAATACAGTTTTTTATCACCTTTAAATATCAATGCCCAGTCCGGCGTATAGGGTCCAATAGGCGTTTTTATTACAAACCACCTTGGCAGCTTTATGAAAAATTCGATATTATTATTTGTATCACAATCCTCGGCAAACTTCCTCTCCGGCTCGGACATTGAGTCGATAATAATATGAGATGCCAGAGTTTTATTACCGTTTTTAACCTCATAAAGATTATCCACATAGGATTCTATCTCTTTACCTTCAAAAAGCATCATCGCCCATTCCTGCCCCGCTATTTTCTCGTATTTAATGCCGTCAATTAAAAACTTAGTAAGTATTGTCCTGATTTTTTCCACTGCGAGGTCAAGAAACATCTGAGGATTTTTTAGAATATCAGCTATCCTGCCTGATTCCTTTAATATCTGCAGTATTGTCGACCTTGTAAGCTCTGTCTTACTTTGAATGTATCCCAGAACATCAGGGGTCTCCGTCTTCATTTCCACGGTCTTTGGCAAATCAGAACCCGTCATATAGGTCTTGACTCCTTCTTTACCCATAAAAATACTGACTTTTTCCGATCTTATAACGGGCTTTGTGATTTTCGGCATTTCCTTTATTGCTTTACCCGCGTCCTTTATCAATTCTTCAGTATTATAGTCCACCCTGTAAGTTGTTTTTTGCTTTATCTTGTTCCATAGCTCAATAAACTTCGGATCCAGATTAAATCCTTTTCTGAAAGTCACATTCTTTTTATCTCTCGCGTTTTTAATCCTTCCGGTAAACTCAACACCGCAGTCCTCATGTATCTCTTTCTGAAGTTTCTTAGCAAAATCCTCATAACTTTCATTCGCGATAACCGTCAGAACATTAATACTCTTATCCCTTATCCTGTCGCCCTGCTGGTTTACGGAAAGCCGGAGTCCTCTTCCTATTTCCTGCCTCTTTTTCAAATCCGATCTGGTCTCGTTTAGGGTACATATCTGAAACACATTCGGATTATCCCAGCCCTCACGCAAAGCAGAATGGCTGAAAATAAAACTCAAAGGATTATTAATATCAAGCAGCTCTTCTTTTTTCTGCATAATTAACTTATAAGTATCATCATCGGCCTGGGTTTCCCCGGAAGTAGAATCTTTAAATTTCCCCTTTTTATCCTGAGCAAAGTAGCCGTTATGAACTTTTTCAACTTCAAAAGGTATTACTTTTTTGAATTTAGCTTCGTTCGCGTACTTTTTATATATCTCCTCAAACCATAACGCAAACTTTCCCGGAACTTCTTTTCCGGCTTCATCATAAGAACGGTAATTGGCAACCCTGTCAATAAAGAACAGTGTAAGCACTTTGATCCCGTTTTCTTTAAGATTCCGCTGTTTATGGAAATGTTCTTTGACGGCTTTGTCCACCTGAACTTTCATAACTTCATCCTGCAAACCGCCTTTTGTTTCTCCCTTGGAAATTACATCGCCGTTTGACAGTTCTATACAGCCGTTAGAGACATCTATAGAATTTATTTTATAACCTTCTTTATAGGCCTCCCTTTCATTGGAAAGTTCATACAAATCATCTCCGCTCTTTACTGTAAATGTTTTTTTCGTAACGCCTTTATCGGTGTTTACATCTATTCTTATACTTGCGCTGACCGATTTCTTGGCGGATTTTAGCTCTTCAAGAGAGATAAACGCCTGATTAAAGCCGCCCTCCGCGAAAACAGAATCCACCTCAATCTGTTTTACCAGCCCCAGATCATAAGCTTTCACAGGATTTAAACTATAAACAGGATTATACAGGTTGGTATGCGTAGCAGAATACCTGAGCGTGCATAAGGGCTTAAGGTTTTCAAGCGCCTTTTTTCGTATTTCTGTTTCCATATTCTGAGGTTCGTCAACTATAACAATCGGACTGGTAGATTGAATAAACTCTATCGGTTTTTTCCCCAGAGCCGAATCTCTCGCCTGATTAATTATATTTGTATCCTTCGCGAAAGAGTCAATATTTATCACGAGAATCTCAACAGTATTGCTCAACGCGAAATTGCGCAACTCGGCAGTTCTTCCTGAATCATAGATCTTGTGGTTTACCGGAACATTATCATACAACCCCTGAAAATGTTCTTTCGTTATCTCAAGGTTTTTGTTCGCCCCTTCTTTAATGGCAACACTCGGAACGACTATGATAAATTTCTTGAACCCGTATTTTTTATTTAACTCGTAAATTGTTCGAAGGTAAACATAAGTTTTACCTGTACCCGTTTCCATCTCAATAGAGAAATGCATCCCGGCAAAGTCCGGAACACCCACCAGCCCGTTCCCGCGCTGAACTTCCCCAAGATTCTCTTTTATTTTATCCTCATCAACAAACAACCTGTTCCCAACTCCATATTCATTTATCGTACTGCCTTCAGCGTCCCCGCTCAGAGAATATTCAAAATCCCCCTTGTTCATAGGATTCCCCTGAAATAAATCAACAACGGATTTAACCGCCTCCAGCTGGAACTCCTGATTCGCGTCAAAATGCAGTTTCATTGTTTAAGTTTTCCTTTTTCATTATTTTTTTGCTGCTTTTCCTTACTTTTTTACCTTTAAAAATTAGTATTTATTGCCTATTGCATATGTTTAACTTTTTTGTTAGAATAATCTTGGTCGGTTGCTCTCCGGAGCTAGTCCACCTCTTGGCAATGTGGATATCCGAAAGGAAACTGACCTCATTTATTTTAAATCGCACCCTTTTAGCAGATTCCAATTGCATTTACCAAAGTCCGGCAAGCAGACCAATCCACATCCCTGAACTTTACCATTTACCGGATTAACCATAAAATTACATCTAATTTTTTCAAAGTATTCATACATATTCATTACTTCATTGCCTTGTTCTTTTGTCCATTCCCTGCCAAAATGCAAAAATTGCCTATAAACATTGTACGCGCAAAGATCGGCGATTTGAATAAAGTTTTCTCCGGAAGATTTAGAAAATTTCACATCAATTATCTTATCAAATTGGCCAACATGAAGCTTTTTAAGATTATCTTTGGATTGGGCAATATCAGATATTTTTTTATGCTCACCTTTAGTTATACACAAGTCGCATTCAAATTGATCAAAAATCACAATATGATATTTTTTCGTGTATTGAAGTCTTTCAAACAACACTTGAACGGCTTTAAGCAAAGGCTGCCCATCCGTAGTCCTTCTTTTTTCTTCACCGTAACATCTTTTATCAAAAACAACCCCAATAATTTTCATTTTATTAGCATTCTTTTTAATAATCTCATAAATCTCAAAGCCAAACTCATTAAGCTTTTCAGCTGAAATATTATACTTTTCTAAATAATATTTCTGTCTTTGCCTCGGATTCCTAAGCCAGTCTGACTTTATTTCAACTTTATTTGTTTTAAAGTGAGTCATTTTTAAATCGTTAATTTCTTTATTAATGCCACCGATTTCACTCTGATGGATTCTTACTCCGCACAAAACAAAATAATTATCTCTCCAAAATTGGGGATAAGCCTCAAATAAAGGCGGCTTTACCTTAAAATCAGAGACATAAGGATTCTTGTAATCTCTACTCCCGCTGTCATCAACAAATACTTTGTAAATCATTAATTATTTTCCCTTCGTCTCTGTCATTCCGTCCGTCGTTAACGAGACCTCGCCGTTCGGCGGGGAATCCGGTTTTTTGGATATCTCTTAATTAACCCGCCGATCTTTTTGGATATCCGGGATCTCTTAGTTGACCCGCCAACGCTTTTTGGAGGGCAGTGTCTTTAAAAATACTTTCCACTTTCCTGACAGTTACCGAGAATTTCTCGGCAACTGATTTTTCCATAATTCGCCGTCTTTAAAGAGAATCTATTTGTTTTCATTCTGGTTGAACTATTAAGTATTCCTTAATAGTTGGACCCATTTCACTTGTCGACAAACTGTCGAAGACTCACCGCACTGCTGCATCAAGCTTGACGATTTTGCTGACCTCAGCAAAATGGCCGTAGCTCGCTAATTTTTCTTTTCGCTCTCAGCAAGCACTCGGCCAGATATTTATTACCCTTCCATCTTCTAATATTACCTTCACATCCCTTATTAAAGCTTCTTCATCATTCAACTCATTTCCACCGTAAGAATTTCTAAATCCTATCTTTCCACAACACAATTGCTCAGAATCTATCTTTGGGATCGCTCTTTCTTCTCCTACCCAGTCATCTTTTATAATAGCATCATTTTGGCTAACAAATCCAAGAAATATCCTTGTCTGAGCTTCAGTCCAGCTTAATGTTTTTTTGTCAAGTTTTATTTGTATTCTTCTTCCAATCGTAATGGCAACATCATACCAAGTATCGTTACAGATATTGCAATTCTTTGAGCATTTTGACATGGATTTTATTATTGAGTCTGGCATTGCATTTACCGTAGGAAATAATCTGTGAGGAATAATCCTTTTTCCTTCTGTTGATATTTGGAACATCAATCCCTTTTTCCAAGTACCGCCATACACAATCACACCTAAAGACCTATTAACTATTTTCATTTTAAAAGACAAGGTGTAGTTTTTCCAGTCTTCACCTGCTTTTGACATGGCTCCGAGATATGACCCAAATACCCTCAGGCTTCCTGTTGAATCTACTTCCCAGATTTTTTTTCTCTCATAAAAATCAAATGCATTTTTAACGCTCAGGCGATTTTCTGTTTCTATTTCTTTAAGTATTTTCCATACTCTATTATCTGGATAATCCGGATTATTCAAGACACTATTTAAAACCTCTGGCAATTCTCTTCTAATATTTTTTACTATTTTAATATTACGCAGATAAAATGGCAGATTTTCTAATTTATTGTTTTTGCTGACAGCAATAATTGGTCTTTGAGCAGCTTGTCTGAAAGCAAGCTCATAAATAACATTAAGAGATTTTGAAGCAACAATTTGGTCTTCAATACCATTTATGCAAGCGATAACTAATTTTGCTTCAATAATTTGTCTTATTAGTGATTCATCCAATATTCCTCTTGGTACTTTAGCAGGCTCAAGCTTAAAATTATACTTTTTATCTTTTACAATCGTGGCAACCTCTTTGAATATTTCATCATTTATGGGTTTTGATTCTTCATTGAATCTATCTATGAAAACTATTTTATTGTTCATATTGTCCTAAACTCCACTCCGGCGTCTTTCATTTGTAGGACGGTGTTGGTTTTTAATTGGTCGTTTTTGGCGAAGAGAATGTCAAGACAGATGCATTTTTTTGGGGGTTGTTTTACGATTTCTTTGACTACACTCTCGTTGATTTTTGAAAGGCAGACGATCATTTCACCGTCAGAGACCAAGAAGACAGGGCAACCGGAGATTTTCTTTTCTTCTACCTTTGTATTTAAGTCATAGCCGGATTTTAGAAGGATTTCCCAGAGCATATTTTCATTTTTGGCTTCTTTTTTTATTGGATTTTCAAAGGCATCTAATTGTTTGCCAAGTTCTTTTTCATTTTCAGCTATGTCGTTCCGCCAGATTTTAAAATTAGAGTTTTTAAGCTTGAAAACCTTCATTCCTAGGTCTAAGTCCTTTTTCTGGTCGGCAAAAAGGTCTGGATTCTCTTCCTTTTCTTTTTTGATTTTTTTAATAACTCTTCGTATTCTTTCTTTGCAGATTTCAGCTATCGTCTTATAACCTGCTTTATATGCTTCGCTGTCTTCATCAGTTTTCTCTGGTAATTGAACACAAATGTACTTTCTATCATCGCCATCTTCTTTATTTAATAAATATAATGCATGAGCAGTAGTACCTGAACCAGCAAAAAAATCTAAGACTATTTCATCACCTTTAACACTTACAATATCAATCAAATATTTTATCAGTCCAGCAGGCTTTGCAAAATCAAAAGAAATATCAAGCTGTTTCAACTCTGAAGCACTTTGCCTGTTTTCATAATCATCAATAAAATTAGAGGGAACAACACCCTTCTCAAGCCTATCTTTTAGCCATAGTTTGTTATATATATTCCATTTTGACCGATTTCCATCTTGATCTAATAATGCAGAAGTTGACGTTTGCTTAAACACGATGTTACCTTTTTTAAGCTCATCTTCGTATGTCTCAAATATCCACTTCCACACACCATCTTGTGAAGTTGGAGTTATTTTTGATCCTTGTTTAATTTTTTCTGGGAAATTCTCCCCTGGCGGAATTACAAAACTTCCATCTGGGCATTTTATCCAATATCTTTGATTAGGACGAATATCAAGACCGGCGACATAGACACGTTCTTCCCCGAAAGATTCTCCTTTCCTATTACCCGAGGATTCTATTTTATTGTAGTAATTAGCTATTTGATCCTGACTTATTGGTGATCTAAAATACTCAGTTGAAATAATATTTTTTGCATATACAAGAATGAAGTCTACATTCGGAGTGAAGTAACTGCCTTTAGAACCTCCAGATTTCATTACTCTTGAAATACTTGAAATGAAATTCTCGGCTCCAAAGACTTCATTCATTATCATTCGTAGATTATGAACTTCATTGTCGTCAATGGAGACAAAAATCACGCCGTCATCTCTCAGGAGGTTTCTTGCAAGGAATAATCGTGGGTACATCATGGAGAGCCAGTTGGAATGGTAGTGGCCGCTTTCTTTGCTGTTTTTTCGAAATAAGCCTTCTTTCAGGAGGAAGCCTTCTTCATCTTTGTCGCCGATTCTCTTCAGGTACTCGTCTTTTGACTCGGAAAACTTGTCTGGATAGATAAAGCTGTCGTTGCCGGTATTGTACGGCGGGTCTATGTAAATCATCTTTATTTTGCCGTAATAGGATTTCTGAAGGACTTTCAGGACTTCGAGATTCTCGCCTTCTATGAATACATTCTGCGTTTTTTCAAAATCAATGGATTCTTCCGGCGCCGGAGCGAGTGTCGCGGTACTCTGCGCCTGTAAGACCTTAAAAGCTTCCGCTTTCCCCGCCCAATTCAACACATACCGTTCATCCTGAAGGTTCAAATCCTCCCCAAGCGTCAGCTTGAGCTTCTCAACATCCACCTTCCCCTCAGTAAAAACCTCAGGCATAATTTCTTTCAAATTGTTTATTCTTTCCTGCCTTATATCTTCCGATTTTCCATCCATATTTTCCCCTTATATGCCTTTCTTTTTCACCCAAACAAATTAACTGGCGGGTACCCTCCATCAAGACCGGCGGGCAAAAAAGCAGACACCGGAAAAGCTGTTGTCAGGCCCCTGAATGCACATTGATTCAACGCGCATTATAGATTATACATCGAAAAGCAGTACTTTTAAAGGGTAAAATCCGGGGGATTTACGCTTTAACGAGTTGTTTATTTCAGTTGTTTTATCTTCAAATTCTGTCTGGCTCGGAAGATCAGGGATTCTACGGCGGGTTTGGTGGTGCCGATGATTTCGGCTATTTCGGTGTAGCTTTTATCTTCGTAGACCTTGAGGAGTAGTGCTATTCTTTGTGTTTCGGGAAGATTTTGAAGGGCGGCGTGGATATTTTCTTCCAGACGGGAATTTTCGGCGCCTGAATATACGGGGGTGTCGCTACTTCCTAACTCCCGGCCGGAATCCGGCATAGACTGAACATGACCGGAGGCGTCTCGTTTTTCTTTCTTTTTTGTATCAAGAGAAAGGTTTGAGGCAATCGTATAGAGCCAGGTGGAAAACTTTGACCCGGGCCGGTAGGTTTCTCTTGCGCGGTAGACCCGAAAGAATGTCTCCTGGGCGATATCTTCCGCGAGCTGTCTGTCTTTCAGAAAACGGTATATGAAATTTAAAAGAGGTTTTTTATATTTATTTACGAGTGCTTCATAGGCATGAATATCCCCGCTTTTGGCTTGAAGCATTAAAATAGAATCTGGATCTATCCCGTTTTTTGGAGTATTTATCAAGTCATATTCTCCCGACACCATTAATAATATCATAAACTTTCTTCAATTTTTATGACGTTATGCCAAAGAAAACCCCGAGCGTGAGCTCGTGGGATGAATTTGGCATGAATAATTAAAAATCTCCTATCGTCGAAACTCCGTGCGCTCGGGGTTTTCTTTGGCATAACGTCATAATATTTATTTACTGCAGCATATTTGCATTGTTTCCAAAATAGCAGAAGCAACAACTTTATCAGGATCTTTCATTTTTTTCAATATTGGTCTGCATGAATCATTCCAGATCCTTCTTAATGCTACTGCCGCAGACCATCTGACATAAGCATCTGAGTCTTTTAAAAATCCGAGAATATCTTTTGCAACTTCCGGATTACCGATCCTATCAAGAGAGTATATACCGACTGCCTTCACTTTTGGGTCTTTTTCTTTTTCAACTATTTTAACAATTTGTTTAGCCGCTTCTTTTATCCTTAGATACCCGGCTGATTTAACTGCAGAAAACCTGACATCGAGGGATTTATCTCTTAACACTTTTACAACCGTATCTTTAGAGGAGAAAGCACCGATCATCCCTAATGTCATAACTGCAACAGAACGGACATTAGGGTCTTTGTCAGTCAACGCAATTTTTTCTATAGCCTTTCCTGCCTCATCTGTGCTTATCCTTTGCAGCACAAACATCGCATTTATTTTTCCCTCAGAACGTTTTTCTGTTTCAAGGTATTTAATCAATATTGGCGCCGACCTTCTACCCATCGCATAAAGAACATCTCCTGCAGTTTGAACAGGTCTCCAGTCTTTACTTGCAATTGCATCTAATAAATTTGACATTATCTTAGAAATATCAGTAACAAAAAGCAACCTGGCAATTGCATGTCTGCCCTGGGGTGAACTTAAGGATTCAGGCCGTTTTAACGGCAAGCATAAAGCCGGCACGCCTTTTTTAGCCAAAGCTTTTGCAGCCTCAACTGCCTCCGGAGTCCTGGTTCCCAGTACTTTCAACAATTGCTCTATATTTCCAATCATTTTATCCTCCGCTATCTAACCTTTAATATTTTTTTGGCATTTAACGAACATATTTTCTCCATATCCCTGTCTTTCATTTTCATAGTTTCCAAAACATCAAGAAGCCTGTTGCCAAATTGATAATCCAACCCGGGAGATATGTTAAAGTCCGTGCCAAATACTATATGATCAATATCAACACAATCAACTGCAGCTCTCACCATTTCTATTGTGGAAGGGATAGGACACCTTGGATCTTTCGGATCCGGAATATTTAGCTCAACCCAGACATTTCTTATTTTAAAATTCTTTAAAAGCTTTGCGGCGAATCGCCAGGCACGCCCGCCAAAATGAGCCATTATAAATTTTGTTTTCGGAAAACTTTCAGCCAGGTGAACAACACCTTCGACATGGTCTTCACCACCCGCATGAAAATTTATCGGTACATCCAGGTCTCCGGCCTTTTTTACAACAGGTAAGACCATATATTCATCAGTTACCCAATTTTCCATATATTGAACCATCTCTCCTATTGCTTTCATATTCAATTTTTTAACACCTAATTCCATTGCCTCAAGCCCTTCCTCAAGAAAATACGGATTTACCGTAACAAATCCCAGCATTTTACCTTCCAGGCAATCTATAACTTTTTTCATCTGCATTACACTGCTAACCGGATATTTTCCGGCTTCATTCCGCCCGTCCATAGATAAAAGCCTTATCCCGTGCCTGCATTTGGAAAATATCTCGGAGAATTTTTCAGAAGTCAGCTTCTTTGGATCTTCCAAACATGGGCCAGACACTGCAGTATGTAAATCATATATCTCAATCTTCGACATTCCCCCTCCTGTTTAATTTTTCATTAGAAATTTTACCCCTGCAAACTTACAATTTTCTTTTCAACCGAGGATTGTTTAAGCGCAATACTTACACCCAAAGAAGCTTTTGCCTCCCGGATATCTATATGTGATTTTTTATCATTACGGATACAGTCAAAAAAATGATTAAACAAGTTTTCTGCTGCATCGGATTTCTCATCTGCTTGAATAATATCACCGGGTCTGGCAAAAGCAAAATTATCGATAGCTTCTTCTTTCCGAAACCTTAACACTTTACCCTTCTCCGTATAATCAAGGCATATTGTCCCTTTTTCTCCGGAAACACCTAAAGATTCATATCTCAAATTCAAAACGGAATCCCCCATCATCCCGATTGCTCCGTCTTTAAAATTCATTATCGCCCAGATAATTTCTTCGGAATCTTTTTCATGAAATGTTGACTGAGTAGCACAGTAGACATCCTTAACATGACCCGCAAATGACATCATAAAATCCACATTGTGACAAGCATGATGAATTATCCATCCGCCTGATTCTTCCGGTTCTACAATTGCTCTGTGTTTTGAACCTCCACTGTACAAACCGGAGCCGCGGGATCTTGAACTCCAGCAGGAAAGTATCTTGCCTATGGCTCCTGAATCAACCATTTCTTTGATCTTTTTATAGTGAGGAGTAAATCTGAGCGTATAGTTAACGACATTTACCACCCCTGCTTTTTCAACTGCCTCGATCATTTCATCAGCTTCTTTCAAGTTAAGAGAAATAGGTTTCTCGCAAAGTATATGTTTTCCTTTCTCTGCCGCCATTACGACCTGATCTCTATGCGCATAGGAATTAGAGGTTATTATTACAAAATCTATATCCGAATTAAGGAGTTCCTCTGCTGAATGAGTTCCGTATAATCCGTAATCCTTTCTTGCAATATCCAGTTTCTCCTTCCCTCTGTTACAAACGATGGTTATTTTGGCATCAGAACGCGAATTTATCATCTTTGTAAATCCTTGTCCCATATTTCCAAAACCTATTACTCCGCCTTTTAGTATTTTCCCCATAGTATCCTCTCCTTTTTACTGATTACATTAAACGTAATTGCGATGATAATTCATACGGAACTTCACAGAACAATGTTCAAATATTAAGGAACTTTATACTCCGGCTCAACTTCCATAAGGCTTTTATCTTTTGATTCCTTAATAAAAAATAAAATAGTAAAAACCATTATTGCCGCACCGATAACATTCAATAAAACAGGAAGTATTAAACCTGACATTTCATAAATAACTCCTCCTGCAAAAGAACCCAAAAAGCCGGTAACACCGGTAAAAAGAGTCAACCTGCCAAGAGATTCCGCTCTTTGATTCTCAGAAACACTGTTTGCTACAAGTATTCTGATCGCAGGCAGCCAGAAGGCCGGAATAAGACCCAGAAAAACCTGAAAAACAACAAGCAGCCCGAAATTTTTAAAAAGAATTATACCTAAAAGGCCGACACCCCCGAAAACTTCCGACAAAATTAGAGCTTTTTTGCAGCCAAATTTATTCATAAACAAACCTATTGGTATCTGTAACACAGCCCAGGAAAATACAGAAACACTGCCCAAAATTCCAATTTGTGTCAGACTTAAACTATATTCCCTTCGAAGAAGTCCAAACAGTATTCTGTAACCTAAGCCCCAGACAAAACTGTCAACAGCTATTATGAGATAAAAAACAAGCAAAGCGCGGGGAACATTGAAAACATTCTTTAAAAATATATTCATATGTTTTCTGTTGAAAATATCGTTTTCTTTATTCGTCATACTTTCCCGCAAAAATAAATATAAAATCAAGCATGCGATTTCAAGAAAAACACTTATCACAAAAACAGCATTATACCCCCGGATATCCGCTATTTTACCGCCTAAAAACGAAGTAAAGATTCCCGGAACAACCATAGCAAACGCAACTAAATTGTACAGCATTATTCTTTTTGACGCATCCGCAGACTCGGCAACCATAGAATCTCTTGCAGGCGCGCCCAAAGTCCCGAGTCCAAACAATACCGCCCCAAGAATAACAAGAGCTATTGATCCGGTAAAATACGCCGACAGAAAAACAAGAAACGAGAATATTATTAAAATACTGGCGACGATTATCGGAGTCTTCCTTCCCACCCTGTCGGAAACAAAACCGCTTGGCAGTTGTATCAAGGAAGGAACAAGACTATGAGTCAAACCGTCGACCAATCCGACCATAGTCATAGAAGAAGTGATACTTAGAACAAACGGCTGTATTAAAACTCTCATCATATAAGTATGTATACCATTAATAAAAGCCGTCAAAAATATTAGATTATTATTTTTCAACTTCATTATAGCTTCCTTTCTAATTTAATACCTTTTCCCTGCTACAAAACTCCCATTCCAAAATGCCTATCCTCAGTAAACTATGATTCGGAGCAATATCTGCTTAATAAAACAGATTCATTCACAAGTCTATCTACCGAATCAGGTGCCAGCAAATTTTGACCAACTTCATATGCTCCCATCCCATACTCTTCTTTAGGAGGAAAATAACACAAATAACTGTTAGCCAGACTGACCGTAAATACTTTTTCTTTTCCAATTTCGTTTTTTATACGCTGCCCAATCTTTGTAAATATTTCCCCGGGTAAGGCGGCAATGCCGATATCATTGAAATACATATACTGAACTTCACGTTTTAATTTTCCGGAAAGGCATTCATCCCAGGTATGCCTGTCCCTGCTGAACAATCTCGTCTTAGACTCAATATAATATTTTTCATCATAAAGAGTTTTTATTCCTCGAATATCTTTCCTATCGGCTATTCGCTGCAATATTTCTTTTTTTAAATATTCAGATTTTTCTTTTCCCGCTTCAACTGTCTTAGGGAATTTTTTATTAACCGGAAAGTCAACTTCTTTTTGAATTACCCCGCAAGAAACAAGCGGTCTATAATCCGTTTTTTTGAAGTTATCGATAACCTTACCCGCCAGCAAATTTCCGAATCTTTCGGCTTCCTTGAAAGTATTCTCACGATAAAGCATTCTAATATCTCCGGAAGGGCCGTTTCCAAAAAGGCATATTCCACCCAGCTCTTTTTCAACTTTTCTACAAAGATATCCGACATAATCCGCCGAAATACGGTTTCCTATATGTTTTGAGGAGACGACACAAGCATGTCCTGAAAACCGCACAAACGATCCCAATAACTTCCCTTTATCATCCTTAAAATAAATAGCGTTTAATGTAGTATCTACGGGTCTGTCAGTATAAACCGGTTTTTTGAGAATATTAGCTTTTCTACAATCTAACCCCAATGCTTCAAACTGCTTACGCACTTGTTTTGTACAATTAAGTTTATTACTTCCAATAGTACAGTCGGTATTATACATAATACAAAAAACACCATAACCATCCGGTAAGACAACTCTTCTATTAATATTGATACCCGTACCGGCGTTAACTTCAAGGAATCCTACGGAAGCAGACACCATATTCTTTCTTGATTTTTTTATTATATTAGCAAGTTTTTCTCCAATTTTTCCGCTATTTATCTTGTCAAATCCTGCATGAGTATGGGAGCAAAATATCGTAACATTGCAGGGGGAAATTCCGATTCTCTTAATTTGTTCCTTTATTTTATTAATTTCATACAGGTCAAATCCGCCAAAGTCGCAGGAAATCAAAACCATCTCTTTTTTGTCTGATTTCACCAAAAGCACTCTTGCTTTAAGGTCATCATGAATTGCCGGGGGTTCAGGCTTATCATATCCGCGAGACGCCCTTGAAACTTGCCCGCAATCAGTAATAATAGTACTTGAAAATGCTATCTGAATATTACCATTCAATATACATTTATTAACTTTCCCGGTCATTTTCTACTCTACCTCTCCATATTCAATCTTTACCCATTTCATAACAGGTCTTTCCGAACCTTCTACTTTTATCTTAAATTTATGAGGAACGGACTTTATTTCTTCAGTATGGTACTTTTCTTCTTTTTTCCCGTCTTTTTCTTCCACCCAGCAATATTTTACTTTAATACCGGCAGGAAAAGATTTACTATTAAAATTGTTTATTTTTGCGGAATAATCAACATCTGCCCGCAAATATTGGACTACCCGTATCCAATCATTTGTTGTTCCCATCTTTAAATATATCGTCTTGCAATCACCGGGCAGATTAGCAACTTTCTCGTAAACTGCTATAAGTCTTTTAGCAGCATCTGTGCCGGGAAATATATATTTATTTGATACTTCTTGTTTCTTCCATTCTTTATTATCACAAGAATAAGACATTTGAAAAGCATCCTTTCTAAATCTGCCGCCCCAACTTATTTTTTTTATATTGCCGGGTGCCTTTACCTTTATTATCAAAGCATTTTCATTTTCCGGTTTTATCATAGAAGCTTCTACAAATCCCTTTTCTATTTCCTTACTCCATTGATTCTTTAATTCCGGAAACTTATTCTTTTCCGGTATAACCGTAATACGCTCCGTCTGCTCTCCGGCATCAAAACTTATACTGTTTTCTCCCGTTTTTAACGCAGGAAGCGACAACGGATTTACCTGAACAACAGTTTCAACCCTTAAATCTTTAAATCCTGCGGAGGCACCGTCAATTTCTATTTTTACCAGATAACTTAGTTCCTGTCTTACGATTGATCTTACGGGGATATTGAATTTTTCTTCTCCGGTTTTCATCAACCTGGCATCCCATACGGATTCCCAATTCATCCCGTTGTTTTTAGAAACATAAATATTAAGACTGTCATTTGTTTCTTTTTTGCATTTTCCTTTTATCCAGGCGCAGTCAATAAGGTATGGAGTGTAAACTTTCAGAATAATGACCCCTTTTTTTGCAGGACTCATTGATTTCACATATCCTTCTTTAGTTTGCGGGACTCTGATATTTTCCTCATATTCAACAAAATCCTTCCAATCCGAACTAACAAAATCCGGAACAAAAACCCATAGCCCATTTCCATAGCCGCAACCCTGGGTTTCAAATCTATAAGGTTTTTTTTCTATGATTGTTGCCAAACTTCTTCTTTCATTACCCTTATCATGAGGCATTTCTTTATTTAAATCCGGGATCCAATAATCAGGATCTTTTGAAATAGGCCCCCAGTATCTTGTAAAATTCTCCCCTTTTCTTAAACCCATAGTCATTGAATGCCCCACGATAAAATCATCATATTTTTCAATGTAACTTATATTCGGCTTATACCTTTTATTACCCTCGATAACTCCCACAATACTGCCATCAGAACCTTTTGCAACTTCCGGAAATGTGGCATCTAAATTACGCCATTTATCACCCCATTTGACTTCGCTTGTAGTATGTCCTTTTAACTGCCAGTAACGAACATCATACCCCATGCACATCCACAGTATGGAACAAAGTGCGGCATCCTGCTGGCAAATTGTCGGTATTGTAGAATTCATAAGTAATATTAGATCAGTTCCGCCTTCATCAAGACCGTAACCCGGAGTCCTGAGGGAGGGAGCCCAGAATCTATGCTCATTTACAAATTTCATAGCCTCAAGACACTTTTGCTCATCAGTCATACCCGGTTTAGTAATATCTTTTATTATACTGTCCAATGAGGTCATATCAGGTTCCACATCCGACACAAGATTAATATTACAGATCTTATTAACAGGTTTTACAAAATCCTGAGCATGCCCTATTCCCTTAAGCAATAAAATAACAAAAATAAAAACAAAAAATACGCCCAAACCTTCATATTTGCTCACGATATCTCCCTAACTGATTATGGTAAAACAAATGTACTTAATCAGTTGCATTCCAGTCTGAATTCCTGATTATAAACTAATTTACAGCGCATTACTCTATGTGAATACATATCAGATATTAACAGGTAATCCCCATAAACGGCAATCACGGAAGGACGTGTTAAGTATGTTCCGCATTAAACTCCTCCTCTTTTTATACTAAGATTATTATTGTCTTTTTAATTTATTAAATCTTGCCTGTACATTATAACCGGGTGGTATAAACGAAGCATCATTACTATACCATATTTTCGAAATTAACGGGGTTAGTCCGGCCTTTTTTTCATCAAATTCAATAGTTAAAGTATGTTTTCCTGTATTAAAATTCAAATAACTTTTCCAGACCCCGTTTCCCCAGATATTTGGAGCTATTGACAAACGCTCTACAAACCATCTTGCATCTTCAAGTTTAACTTCTGCAGCACTGCCAAGCCTGAGCGGTTCCCGAGCCGACCAATATCCGACGTCTTTACCATCTGCCAGCACTTTAACCGTTCTGGCTCCTATCTGCCGGGGACTATTTTCTATCCAGAAATAATACGAACCGTCCTTGATGATATCAAGATCAAATGTCAGAGACTGGTTTCCAGAAACAGCATCCTTGGGAAATTCCACAAAATTCACTCCTTCGGTAGTTCCGGTTTTAAGTGAACTGCTTAATTTTGCTTTTCCGGATTCAATATCTTTTGTGACTATTTCCAGACCGGAGGTTTTTACTTCAAGAGTAACAGGGTCGGACATATTTCCCCGTTTATCAACAGCTACCACTTTATAACAGTATTTTGTGTTTGATTTTATACCCCAATCCAAGGCTATTGTTTTTTCTCCTGAACATAACACTGTTTCATTATCCAAACTAAAATCAGGTTTTTCAGAAACATACACAGAATAGTAATACAAATCAGAATCCATGTTAGGTTTCCACTCTAATTTAACCGAATTAGCAGTAACTTCAGATGCTTTAAATTCCAAAACGGCTGCCGGTTTGCCTTTCCTATCATCACAACCAACAGGTTTATAACTATTATCATTTGTTATTACTATTTTATCCACCGCCAGGCCGTCATCATTAGAAACCAGCAATAATTTATCTCCGGGTGACATTGAAACCTCTGCAGTACTTTTTATCCAACTCCAATCACCGGTTACTCCCTTTAACACGGCGGTTTCCTTACCTTGCACCTTCAGAGAAAACTTTCCATCTCCGCCGGATGCATTTTTACATCTTGCCCATATTAAATAGCTGCCTTTTTTAAAAATTCCAGGATTTATTGTTAAAGAACCGGAATCTTCGCCTTCAGCAACCTTAGTTACCCGCATGCTGCGATATCCTGAAGCATAACCGTCTAAGACCTCTCTCATTGGAAGTGTTTTTTCACATTCCTCCGCTTCATAATGCAGGATAACAGGCCCGTTTAACCCGCCCGCGCTGGCTTCACGTGACAAGAATCCTTCTAATCCGGAATATTCTTCGGCAGCAACCATATAGAATCCTGTCTCAGACCCTGATTCCGTATCCAGGTAAGCTGTTTCAGATATTACTTTCAAGTTAAGCCGCTTAAAACCATTTCCGCTTTTATTCGACTTATAAATATTATATCCTTTTAACTCAGCATGCCTTTCCGGTATTTTCCATTCAAGTTTAACCCCGCCCTGTTGTTTTGAGGCTTTTAACTCTTTTGGAGCATCAGGTAATCTCATTATACAAAAATAATAATTACCGTTGCCGAGCATATCTGACAGATGAACAAGCTTGGTATAGTCAGGGCTTGCAATAGCTTTGGTAAAAAGATTCCATTGTATCCTTGATATCCTCCAATTACACAGGCGCAGTACAGTGCCGGGATCAGTAGCATCAAACATAACATGCTGTCCTGCTAATTCCCCGCCGGTCCCGTTCGTAATACCATATCTACAATCTCTTGTCATTCCGCCATAATCGGTTTGCACGGCATCAAGATAAACACCATATACTTTAAGTTCATTCCCTGGATGAGAATTACCGCCATAATCGGCTTTTTCAGAAACTATTAACTTTGATCCTCCGCCGTAGGCCATAATACTGTATGGGCTTCCTCCCATTCCATGAGTAAACGTAAAAATTGAGCCCTTTTCCACCTTACCTGTTTCTAAATCCACAATTACAATACCGTAACTTCCGAAGGGGCTATAGTAGATAAAATACTTCCCGTCATAACTGAATCCGCCTCCTTTTGCGCCATCAGGTCCCAATGGAAATGTTTTTATCCGTTTATTTTTATCCTGTTCTTTCATATCAACAACTATCAGCTCAACTCCCGCAATTAAAGCAACCATTTTATCACCGTGAATAAGACCCTTATTATTTCCCGGACCCTGTTTGACAGGAGTGTCATATACAACTTCCATCTTATTGTTTTGATGATTACGGGCTTTAAATATTACAGATCCTTTTTTTTCACGATAGCTGACCTCATACTCAGGATTTGGATCAACGCTGCCGCCCTGTTCCCATCTGTTTGTTTTATAATCAAAATATCCGTGCCTGGAACCTTTCGCATAAAAGCCGGAACCATCCGGTTTCCACATATCATACTCTTCTGAAAATCCTTCATCCCCTGGAAGTCCTGTCACCCTCCACATAACTGCGCCCGTTCCGACATCGCGGAACATAAATTTTTCTTCTATTATATTTTCCATTAACGGTCTTGCGGACCGGCTGTATAACGCTTCAAGTTTCTGGTACGGATGACTTTGAATGTTTTCCTTATACAATCTGACAGGAGACACTATTAAACCTTTTTTTTCTTCGTCATTTAAACTGCTAGCCAGGCGGAGATAATCTATCTTTAATTCCCTGCCATTATTCATTATTTCAATTGCAATTCTTAATTTTTTTCTGCCTTTGAAACCTAATTTTGCCAGGTCTTCCGAAATTATTCCGCTGGTATATGCCACCTCTGTTTCTTTACCGTTAATTCTTAAAATTGAAAACATTGATTTTTCATCTATTTTGGCGATCAAAAATTTATATTTGTCCAGATCAATTTCCATGTCATATTCTTTCACAGCTTCCGAAGTGGGTTTTAAAGTTATGGTTTGCTCAATAGGTTTGCTTCCCATAAAAGAGCCAATATATGTTTTAAAAACACCCAGGCCTTCTTTTGCTTCCATCCCTGCAAGAGGATTTTTTTCACCCGTTTTCCAGCCTTCTATTTTATCAAAATCTTCTGAAAACCCTATTCGTTCTTCTTTTGAAGGTGCTTGTCCATAAACACTATTTGCATTAGAAGCTAAAACAATAAAACAACTCAAAGAAAGAAGTATTAAATTTATTTTTGTAGACATTTTACATTCTCCCGGATCAGGAAATATCGGCATACGTTCCCAGCCCTTTTTCTGTAGCTTTTTTAATTGCAAAAGCTGCTATTGCCGCATCTTGCACTCCAACTCCTGTCAGATCGCATATTGTTATCTGATCAACAGAAGTGCGCCCGCAAACTTTACCCGCTATCACATCTCCGATCTCCCCGTCAATTTCTTCTTCCTTGATTATATTATTTTCTATCGCATGATGAGTTTCTCCAAATTTAACGCATTGGGCTTTTCTGTCGACAATAATAACATCCGCTATTCCATATATTCTTTCATCAAGTTCCTGTTTATCCGGATTATCCGCGCCTACAGCGTTTATATGCGTGCCTTTAGATATCCACTCTAATGAAATAAAAGGTTTTTTACTCGGGGTAACGGTAGTAATACAATCGCATTCCGGCACAGTATCTTTTAAGCTGGTCACGACTGAAACATCTATTTTATCTTTCGCCTTTATTTCATTTTGAAATTCTTCGGCTTTTTTAGGGTCAATATCCCAAAGTTTTAATTTTTTTATACTCCTTACCTTTTTTAAATATTCCCATTGAAAGCGACCCTGAGTCCCACAACCGGCTATCAAAACCTGTTTTAAATCTTTATTTGAGAGATACTTTGTCCCGATGGCCCCTGATATCCCGGTTCTTACATGGGTTAAAAAACTATTATCAAACATTAACGCCTTTATAAAACCGGTATCCGAATCAAATGCAAAAAACAAGCCGCTGCTTGAAGGCAGCCCTTTAACAGGATTATCATAATAGCTGTTGGCTGATTTAAAAACGACAAAAGGACTCCCCTGAAGATATGCTCCTTTTATATGAAACTCGCCTTTTTTTTCCGGAATTTCCAGTGAAATAATACCCGGAAGCACAGCTTCATTTAATGTTAATTTTTTAAAACCCTGCTCTACATCGTCTATCGGATTTGAATCTTTCAATGCTGTTCTTAAATCTTTTTCATTCAAAATCAATACTTTCATCAAACAGCTCCTTTTAGTACAGACGGCTTTCCAAAGATATTGTTTCACCGTAAGCAACTTCCACTGCAGTTCTTAACAACTCAACCATTGCAGCAGACCCTCTGGCAGGAACTGCATCAATGTAGGCTTTACCCTTGCCGACTGTCCCTTCAAAACAACCTACTTTCGGCGCCAGCTCAAGAAGTTCTATTTCTTTTTCCGGCGTATGGCACAAGGAAATATCATTTTTTATCAATGCTATCACGGCAATAATGGAATAAGCCGACCAATTTGATATGGCAGAAGGAAAAAGAATTTTAGTCGCGAGCTTTGTGGCTATTCCGTCTTTACACGGACAACGGCATTCGGCACCGTATCTAACTACTTCTCTTACATAATCGTACATTTTCCCGAAACCAATTTCATTGCCGCCGTCTCCCAGTCCAATTGAAAATTTATCTTTCTTCAGCATCCCGTTTACAAACCCGTCTATGACTGAATCATCAGAGTCGCTCCTTACCCCCGATGAAGTGTGAGGAACGCCTGCTTTATTTGTTCCGATTTTTTCAATAAATATTGCACCGTCATATTTCTCCGCCAGTTCTGCGTAACCGTTTCCTTCTCCGATAGTAAGCCCTTCCACTTCATATTTTTTTAAACCTGCCGCTTTTGCCAGTGCTTGCATTGCAGGAAGTATCTGTTTTTCAAAACATAAAGTAATTTTATATCCTAATTGTTCCAAAGCTCTTCCCAGAACAACGGCCCCTATGGGTCCGTCGGTTTCCCCTCCGGGAAAATAAACAGGATTATAGGTTCCGGTTACTATTGCTATACGGCACCCCGGATGGTTTAATATCTCCTTCGCACAAACATAACAAATAGGTTCACCTAAAACAGACCTTTCTCTTTCATACAGCTTCTTTACATAAGCTGCCCTTGGATGACCCAAGGTCCTTAAAGAACAACTCATCAGCCTGTCCATATTATCGCAAACCACCTTTATAGCTTCTGTATTATCTATTGCCATAAAACCTCCGGAAAATATTAAATCTCATTTTAAAAATCCTGAAAAATCCAAACTCGCTCCGCCTTTATATATGGAACCGGTCATTTTATTGCCAGTACATTTTCCGCGTTCATTTTTGAAAGTTCTAAATTCACGGTTATTCCCTATTTTAACAAACGTATTATTGATCCATTGACTGTTCATCCCATCGCCGCGGTGTGTGCCAAAGGTGACGCAGCAATAGTTAGAAATAATTGTATTACCTTCATAAACAATGTTTGGAGAAGTACTGCAGTGTGCAAGTCCTTTTGTTTTTGCATTGCCATAAACCATAGAAACAAAGGTATTGTTCTTAAAAAGAACGCTGTCTTCTCCTTTCATATCAGCCAGCCAGAACAACCAGCTGCCTGAGTCAACAAAATCCCGTCCGGTATCTTCCATCGCCCGCACAACCATTACATTGTCAGACAATTCCATTCCGGAATAATTCCTGGAGTAATTCGTCCTAAATCCAACCCCTCCCAATGTACCATACTCATAACTAACGCACATATCAGTCATGGAATCAATTTTATTTGAAAAATATTTTACCCCGGGTGAACCCCATATGCCGTGGGGATGTTCCCCTCTTGCTATGATCCTGTTATGATGTACCTTGGCTTCAGCCCCTACAACGGCTATCGCCGCAGAATTGGTTGAATGTCCCACAAGTTCCACAGTGTTTTCAAAATATTCTGAATTAGGACCGCCGCCGCTAATACTCTGATTTCTTGCAGCAACCACCATATTATGATGAAACTTGCTGTCAGCCCCTCCACCGTCAGCCATATCAATTGTTCTATTCTGCTGATGCCTGTTCGCATATGCATGCCCGCGATCCCACAATAAATTATGATGGATATCAAAGCTGTTACTGCCTTTCCGCAAATACAAAACACCCGTTAAAAAACTCTTCACTTCAACTCGAAGATACGCAAGTTCATAATTTTTACATCCGACCAAACTTACTCCATGAGAATATGCTGCGTCATGAGGGCCTTCTCTGATTATACCGTTAAAAATCTTAAAATTGGAAACACCTGTTCCATATATACCCTGTCCCGGAACTCCCGAAGGTTGAGCAGCTCCGTACACGATAGTATGCCCATCCATTTCTAAAGTGACTCCGGAAGAGGACACAGACACTCCAAATCCACTATTGCAGGATGCATCATTTGTCAACAGATAGGTCCCTTTTTCATTAAGATTATAAGGCGGATTTCCGGTCAATATCTTCATACCTTTATCAGTTACAGTGCTGATTGTTTTATCTTCACTTAACACTTTCTTCCCGTCAACACCTATGCTTACCATACGGTAGTGATATTTGGCACCTTTTTTCAATCCTTTAATATGGTGCAAATGAGCAAAATTAGGTTTTTCAAATGGCTGTGTCTTTATCCCGTATTTAAAATCTTCCCCATACTCAACATATCCCCATGCCCTTCCATCCGTCTGCCAATATACGCTGGCAGAGGTAACCCCAAAATGAGCACTATTTTCCGTAATGGAGGTCAAAGGAGCATGCAGCCAGTCCCACTCAGCTTCTTGTTTTGCTTTATCGGAATATTTTTCACTTAACCACTTTATCACTGCTTCCGGATCGGCAAATCCTTCTTTTAAAACAATATTTGCAATTTTATCACCGGGTTTCACATCAATTTCAAAATTATCATAACCTTCCTTGCTCACTCTTATTTTGTGCGACAGAACAGGTATTTTGGCTTTTGGGGTGTAAACGGTATTCACTACCGGTATCCCGGCTGTTCCTGCTACCGTAGAATAACTCACAGATTCTAACTTTGATTTATCTAATACTAACTCAACTTTAGCATCAATAACAGGCTTTCCTTTTTCATCTTTTATCGCGGCTAAAGACATGCTTCCGATCAATATTTCCCTTTCTCCCTTTTTACCGTCAAAAAGAATATCGTCTGCTGCCGCGCCTCCCTCATATTTATTATTTAAAAACATGGCATTACTGTCAATTGTATCCCAACCGCACCTGATTATCTTATATCCGTCATTTTTTTCCTCTTTAATGAAGGTGTTATTTATAAATACAGCATTTCTTCCACCATCCTGTTCACCCTTCCATTGAGTCGAATGTTTTAAATCTGACACAATTACACCGCACCAGTTGCTTATAAACTTATTATTCTTAAACTCCAATGTATCAGATTGACATCCGCCGGTAACAACTACACAGGCTGCTCTTCCGTTTTTTTTGCTTATTGCTTTGATTGTATTATCATGAATATTTGTGAAAGCATCAAACATCATATTAACAACCCTTATCCCGTTTGCCTCTATATCGCTGGAAACACTCACAGAAACATAACTGCCTTTTTCATTAGACCAGAATGAAGCAGACCGGCCCTTGCCGTACCTGCCTGAATACACCTCAATATAGTTGTTATATATCTCCGTCCCGTAATTACCTCCGGAAAGAGCAATGGCCATATAAACATCAGGAGCAGGAACTCCGGCTCCTTCTTCAGTTTCAAATCCCCTGGTAGGTCTTACTTCAATGTGATTATTGTATATCTTTGAATATCTGCCTCCGGCCCCTCCCGCTCTTACACCTATCAATGCGGCACCTTCACAAATCATATAATTATCACGGAATACCGCATTGCGATATTCAAGAACAACACCTTCCGATTGGTTTCCCCAGGAATCAAGATAAAAATCATTTTCGTAGATTTCCCCGCCGCTGTTATCCGACATCCCTCCCTGATCACTTACATGCAGCAACCTGTGAGTTGCCGTGAAAAGATTATGATCAATTTTTGCAGCAGGTTGTCCGAACGAAACACACTGTCTGGGATTCCACGGCCCGCCTTCTTTTATCCAATCATTACAGCTGTCAATAAAATAATTATGATGCAGACGTACCGCACCTACTCCATATGCACCTTCCAAACACTGTGTATCACCCAAAGTTTCAATAGTTATCCCTGCCACTTCAATGTTATCTGATCCTCCTACTTCTATTCCTGCACAATTTGTATTTTTTACACCTTGCTTAATAACACCGTTATATATTTTTAAATTTTTGGCATAATTTATAAACACTCCAAAGACCTGACCTGCCGGTCTGTCCCACTTAATAGCTTTTGCAGCCGTTGAATATTTTACCGTGTGTCCGTCCAAATCCAGAGTAATCCCGTTGGCGGTTCTAATCTCAAACGCTGTACCTTCTGCAGTTATGTCTTCTGTTAAAACATACACGGTATCCGGTTGACTTAACACATATGGAGGTCCCTTTAAATCGCCGGGAAGATATACGGCATTTGCTATTACATTTGTTTTTATTCTTCTATCTTCCCCTTTTATTTCTTTTTTATCCTCACCTATTGTTACATATCTAAAGTGAAACTCTTCGCCCTTCTTTAATCCCGGAAGACGGTGGAAATGCCCCTTTCTAAGTTTGCTGTCTTTTTCAGATTTTTTATCGTAAATAGCTGTTTGACCGTACTCAATATAACTTTGGCAGGGTATATCCGTTTTCCAGTAGATACTTGCCGAGGTCTCGGAGACATAGATCCATTCTTTACCGTCTTTTGATTCCATGGGCGGGTTGATTGAAGCCTTAGGCGCTTCTTTTTTGGGTTCAGTCAGTTTTTTATTTTCCCTGGGGGCTCTTTTTCTTTTCTTTTGTTTAGACACACTGCTTTTTTCAACTGTTGTCTCTTTTTGCACATTCTCATCTAATCCATACAGATAACCGCTTGTCATAATACCAAAACATAATAAAACAGCTAATAAAATTAATCTTTTCCAACCCATATCACCACCTCCGATAAATAGAGACAGCTGCATTCAAGCAATGGCTTCAGCAAATACATCTTAGTCAATTATACTTTGTCTAATGACTATACTCAATACTTTATTGTTTCTGTATAAGACTATTCCTGTTTTTAACTGCACTTTTATTATCCGGATTTAGGAATACAGCCTGGTTAAAGTCAACTAAAGCCAGCTTGTAATCTTTCAGATTATAGTATGCTATTCCGCGGTTATTATAATATTCCGACCTGCCCTTCTCTTTTTGAATTGCATTTGTATAATCAGCAACAGCTTTGTGATTTTTCCCCAGCTTTCTAAATAAATTTCCACGGTTAAAATAATATTCCGGCAAAACATCATTCTTAACGGCTTTTATTGCAGCATCAAAATCTTTCAGAGCGTTTAAGTTATCATTTAGCGTACTAAATAATACTCCTCTATTATTCAGATACTCAGGATTTCCGGGGCTTAATGCCAAGGCTTCGGTGTATTTTATTATCGCACCTTTATAATTGCCTTGAGCAAGAAAAGTCAGGCCATCCTCTACAATCTGAGCCTCTTCTCTATTAATTCCTTTTTTTCCCTTACCTTCTATTCTGTCACAAAGTTCATACAACTTTTTACAAATATCCTTTTTTTTTGAACTATTCTGCTTTATCTGTGCAATGTCTGTTCTTGCTTTTGCATACAATCCTAAACGGATATAAACATTCGCTCTTTGCTCATATGCCAGATCAAAACCCGGATCAAGTTCTATTACTTTTGAAAAGCCTGTGAGAGCTTTATCATAATCCCCTTTCTCAAAAGAAAGCACCGTCAGATTGTAAATCGCAATTTTTGAGTTAATATCATTCTTTATGGCATCCGTCCAGATTGTTTCGCCATTATACCAGGCAAAACACCTTAGAAATGTAAGAGAAATAAATATAATTAATATTACAGATATCACGGATAAAATAAGTTTTCTTTTAATACTCTTTGATTCAAATCTTACATAAAGCTTTTCCAGCCCGGTAATTGAAAGAAAAAATATACCTATAGCCGGGATATAGGTATACCTGTCCGCAGGAACTCCATTGCCAAGCGGTATCAATTGAAGTACCGGAGATATTGTTATCAGAAAGAACAAAGAGCAGAAATATATTATTTTATTTTTAAAACGATACACAATAACGCCTGTCAAAACAACCAGCATTATCAAAGGAATCATGCCAAATAATGTCGAAGGGTAGGAGTAGATATTGGACAGATTTAGAGGTATTATAATTTTATAAAGATAAAAACCAAGATTGTACACCGCATTTAAAATATTATCAGAAATATTTGACAACTTCTCGGCTTTGATAGCTCCATGAGTTTTCTGCATAAGAAAACCAAGAACACCAAATATCAGCGTAAGAACAAAAAAAGGAATTTTCTCAAGAATTACTTTCTTATCACACTTTCTGCTTTTAAAATAATCAAGCAGTATAAGTATAAAAGGCAGAGTAACGGCCATTGCCTTAGAAAAACAGGAAAGCGCAAAACCGGCAAATGTCAGATAGAGATATCTGATTTTATTAAATTTCTGATACTGCACATAAAATATCAATGACAGCAGAAAAAACAACGAATAAAGAAGATCTTTTCTTTCCGCGACCCAGGCAACCGACTCCACATGCAAAGGATGAATACCAAAAAGCAAAGCAGTAAAAAAAGCAATTCTGTTATTTGCGCAGAGCAGGAAGATAAGATAAAATACCAAGATACAATTAAGCAGATGCAAAAGAAGGTTATCAAGATGATAATAAAAAGGATTCAACTTGAAATATTCATACTCAAAATTATACGATAATATCGTTAAAGGCAGATAATTTTCGCTATAGCTTGTAGTGAATATTCTAACGGTATTTTGAAAACTAAGTTCACGAATAACCCCGTTATTAACGACATAGAAATCATCATCCCAATTAGTAAACTTATTTCCCAGAGACGGCAAAAAAGCAAGAAAAGTTATTAAAAGAAGCACCCCTAGTAAGAGTTTTTTATTTTTCATTATTCTCTTTTAGCGCAAATATTTAAGCTGTCTGACATCCGGCATATGCCCCGTCCGCCAACCCTTTGCAGCAAAGAACTGACGCCCTTCTTTTGTAGCGCGATATTTATGGAGCTCGCTATCTTATCCGGCCACAGCCGTCCGCCTCAGGCGGAGAACTGATGACCGTCTCATTTAATGCGATATTTATGGAGCTGGCTATCAGAATCGAACTGATGACCTTCTCATTACAAGTGAGATGCTCTACCGACTGAGCTAAGCCAGCTTTTCCTTATTTTATATATCTTATCTTATGTTTTTTCAACACGAATATTTTCGGTTTTCTCTAAATGTGCCAAATCCGTGCCAACTTGCTTCTTGTAAAGCCCTTCAATTGCTCTTTCTTTGTAGTTTTCCGACAAATGGCTATACCGTTCTGTCATCTTTAAACATCTATGACCAAGAGCCTCTTTTACTGCCATTATGTTGCCTGTTTTCATCATCAAATGCGAAGCAAAAGTGTGCCTGAGAGTATGAAAGTTTGCTCCATCGCCTATCTTTGCGTTCTTTAAAGCCGTATTATAAGACCGTTTAACATCAACAAAGGGCTTCCCGTTCTTGTTTCTGAAGACAAAGTCATCAAAATAGAGCTTCTCACCTTTAGTCCTAAATGGAGATATTTCAGACAAGGCCTTTTCTACATCAGAATTCATTCTCTTTATTTGCTTTTCTCCGTTCTTAGTTATACCAGTATAAATTATTTTGTGTGTTAAATCAATATTTTTCCATTTTAAATTAAGGATTTCGCTCTTTCTCATACCGGTATTCAAAGCAATAATTACAATTGATTTAAGGTGCTTTGCTTTTGGATCCGCCTCTTCACAAGCCTTTAACAAGGCCTCAACCTCTTCCATCTCAAAGAACCTGGTACGACCATCACTTACTTTATATAGCTTAACCCGTTTTACCGGGTTACACTCAGTATAGCCCCATTCAATATTTTTATTAAAGAAGTGCTTTAAACAGGCCAAGTCCTTGTTAACTGTAGCCGGTTTCTTCTTAACACTTCTAAAAGCTTTAAAGTCCTCAATAATTTTTGTTGTTATCCCGGAAAGCAACAATTCCTTTACATTCTTACTATTTGTTGCAGGGGAACTAAACTCTCCAAACAATCTTAGCGTATGTTCATCCCCTTCAAATGTTTTCTTGTCTTTTTTGACAAAATCAATATACTCTTTTTGAGCTTCAATAAACGACCTATTCTTAACCTCGTTTTTCTCAAAATAGCCTTTTTCAATAATTTCAATCTTAATCTTAGCTAAAACATCCTCAGCTTGCCTTTTATTCGTTCCAATTATTTTCCTTATGCGTTCATTCGTTGCCGGATTCAAATAGTCTATTCCCCACTTCTTAGCTCCGCTTTTACTATCTATCCTGGAATATATTCTCATTTTATCCTCCAGACCTATTTACTGTGTTTTCTTTAAGTTAAGGATCGTAATCGTACATGTAATAACCACATGGGCCAAAATATCTGCAACCAAAATCTTCAGGACTTTCATATACATCGGTAAAACTTTCTTTTAACCTTTTACAATTTCCTGTTTTTTTTCCGCCAATTCTTTCCCAATAGGAACAATTCTTACATATTTTCCTGTACGGATTATTTATATCAGTACTCTTTTCTATATGGTCTGCTTCCACCCACTTATACCAACAATATGCTAAAGCAAGTAACGCAAAGCAAAGCGATACTTCTGCTGATGTGTTTTCAAATCTTTCAAATATTTTTATTATTACAAGCCAAACGACTATCGCCGTTATCCCAAATGGCCAACCTTTTAATTTATATCTATCTCTATTTTTGCCCATTTTCGTCCCCTATTATTAGTCAAAATAACTTTTTTCACTTGCACTTGGAGTTCGAGTATATGGATAAAAATCAATACAACCAAAGTCTTCTGGACTTTCAGATACAGTAAGAAGTCTTTCTTTTATTCTTTCACACTTTCCGGTTTTAATACCAGCCCCTATCCTTTTCCATTTATTACAATTTTTACATACTTTTCTATATGGGTTATTTATATCAGTGCTATGCTTTATTTGGTCTGCCTTCATCCATTCATACCAGCAAATCGCTAAGACAATTAACGCAAAACCGAGTGTTCCCATTATTATGTCATAGATTCTACTTATTAAAACTATAACAATAAAAACTATTATTGCAAAAACTATAAATGGCCAAAGTTTCAATTCGTAATTATCTCTATTTTTTCCCATATTACCCTCTTAGACCAAGTCTTTCGGATTACATTGAAGTATCTTAGCTATTTTGTATAATGTATCTATTGTAACGTTTCTCTTCCCATTTAAAACTAAAGATATAAAGCCCTTGCTGACTTTCAATTTTTTTGCAAAATCAGAATGGCTTAATTTTTTTTCTTTCAATATTTGACTTACCCTGTCACCAAGTATACTCATATAAATAGTTTACCATATGTAAACACACTATTCAACACTTATTTTCATATCTTTTATAGTATTTAACTCTATCATCCTATCCAGCTTATTCTTGTCAAATTTCACGTTCCGCCCTAACTTTACATATTCAATCCGCTTTTGAGAAATGAGATTATACAGGGTTCCGATTGCTAAACCTAAGTACTCTGCTGTTTCTTTTATGTTGTATAACCTCTTTTCAACCATTTTATACTTTTAAACCCCTTCGTTCAGCTTTAACCATATCAGAACTACTATTTGATATAATTAACTCACAGGAAGCCAAATTTACCCCTGTTTCATACACGCCACAGCCACTTTTTTAGACCAGGCGACTCTTCTCTTGTTGTCTTTAACAGGATTCGAGATTTGAAAGAGATGCTGAAATAATCCCTTCATTCCATCCTCAACAAAGTAATCGTCTTTATCAACCAATTTATGGAACCACTTTTGTATTGTCTTTTTCTGAAATTTTTGGCTATCTATAGCCTCACAAAAACAAAGATAAGAACTCCAGTAAGGCTTCTTACTGGAAACTTCTATAAACCTTCTCTCAGCTGATTTCATATTTTTTCCTTTACTTCCTCTTGTTTTTTCTCTTGTTTCGGCTTATAAACTCCATACGCAGCTAACAACCAGTTTGTTAAAAATCTTCTTTGATTCTTCTTCTGTCTTTTAGGATTTGACTTCTGCCAAAAATATGCTTTCTTAAATTCCAAGTGATATTCTTTTGTCGGGAAAGTTATATCGCATAAATGCACAAATTCCGGTAAGTCTTTAATTGTTTTAAATAGTTCGTTACCTTTTAAATATTCTATTGCAATGCTTTCTTCTCTTGTCATTTATTCCTCCACCAATTTATACCATTGCACCTTGTCCACTGTAACAACTTCAATTCTTTCACTCTGTTTTAATGTTTCAATAATATCCGTTAATTGTTTTGCCGATACATTGCCAGAACGCAATAAATCACTTCTGCTTATTCCGGATTTCCCATATTTTTTTATAATATTTAAAACCGCTTTAACATGACTATCCTCTTTGTTTTTTGCCATTCCACCCCAAACAATGCTCATACTGCCCATACATCTTTTTACAAAATTACAGGCTTTGTCCATTGCTTCGCCAGTTATTACATTTTTATCGAAATTTAAAATGCTCTGAATTATCATTGATATTTTTAAGGCGTAGATATCCTGGCGGGCAAAAAGTTCTTTTATCTGCCAAACTTCTTTTCCTTCGCTATATTCAAATATAAACCTTCTGTGTTGCTTATATCTCTCTTTTGCTTCCGGAGATAGCTTATATTCTGTTCCGGCTGTTTGCTCTATATGTTTTTTTAATTCTATTAAGACAGGCCTTTTTTGTGTAATATCGTATTTATTAGGTATATCAATTTCAAATGGTTTGTCTTTTGGTGTTGCCGGTACAAATAAACACCTTGTAAGAAAACCGCCCTTTAAGTTGTTTTCGGACATTTTAAGCCATTGCGGAGTAGAAGCCGCTAATATTGATAGACAAGGATCTACAATTTCAATTTTTGTTTGTCGAGTTGCCCGATTATATGACGGAGGACAATCAAATAACTCAGTAAGCATTGATCTTGTTCCGGCATTATATTCCTTCTCCATGTTTTCTAAGAAAGTTGCAAACTCATAAAAACAAAATACCCCTGACGAGGTTTCCTGTATTACCTCTAAAATCTTTTCCCCGCTAAATTCATTAGGATATACACTATGAGGTTTTAATTCCTGTAAAATATGTATTCCTATTGATAAAGCTGTTGATTTTCTCATAACTGAACTTTCACCAAGTATTACTATCCAAGTATTAGGGTATAAATGGTTATGTCCGAAAGGTAGCCAACGTTTGCGACCCATCAGGGTGCCTATAATTGAATATAAAGTCGCTTCCTGATAAATTTCCGGCCCATCTGTAATAGCCTTCTGTAAATCGCCCTGCGGATATTCTAAAGTCGGAGAGTAAATATAATTAAAGTAATCAGATAATAAGTTAGACATTTTTTACCTCACTTATCAGGTACAGTTGGTAGTTGGTACTATACCCCCTACCCCCTAGATTCAAAAAGTGAAAGTATTGATTTATAAGGATTTTATTTTTGGGGTATATAAGAGTACCAATATACCTATTTTTAAGAATAGACATTATAATTGCCTCCTTTTCCCAAGTTGGTACTTTTTTGTAGTTGGTACCTACTCAACCAACTGGCCTTTAAATTGGTACCAACTTGGTACTTTTTTTTAATCATTTTAAATACTTACCCTCTTTTTTGTTGTATTTGGCAATAAAAACCAATAAACTTTATAAATTCGCTCCGCAAGGTGATAATCGTAAAAAGACGAATTATTTGCACGTTTTTTTTCTCCTACAATACTATTAGCTTCATCTGCGGTTTTAATATAAATACAGCCGCAATTTTGACCCTTTACAAGTAAAATTATTTCTTTCGTTTTTCTGTAATCCATTTTCGCCCCTCATTTTAATTTTTATACAAAATACTTTTTAAATCTTTTATACAATGCACATACTTTTTAACTGAAATTGAGCCAGTCCCGGTATAAAAAGTATCTGCTAATTTAGCAATGTCATTTTGTTTATTACAAACGAAAACGAAGCTCTTTTTCTTAGGATTATCAATTACGGATTGAACGACGGACAATTCACATTCTTTAGAAAGCAAGAAGCAGGCGAGGTAAAAATCAGAGGTTGCATACATTTCTTTTTTCATATATAAACTCCTATTCAATAATTTAATCTAATAGGAGTTTAATGCACTTTAATCATTACTTCAATTTCCTAAAACAGAGGATAGAGATAATGATTTTAAGTATACTGAATAATTCAAAATGTTGCAGATAATTAAGTAGTGCAGGTAATACTTCTTATTTACTATATAGTTTTCTAATTCTTCTTGTTTCTCTCATTTCGCCCAAGTAATAATTTTTTCTTACACTCCGATGTTTTCTATAATCTTTTTGACTCCGAGCTTTTTTCCCACAATCACGCCTATCCGTTAATAAGGAGCAATACTTTTTTTGCGGACTAGAAACAATAAAAAACATTTTACAAAATATACATTGTTTTGCATATTTCGGATCCACATATTCTTCAGCAAAATCATAATAATGTTTAACCATAAAATCATTTATAGGCGTTTTATTCTTCAATAGTTTTTTAATGAAAGAATTTAATCTTTTTATAAATCTTACATTGTTGAAGTCTTTAAATTTCTTAAGTAATAAAAGATTTTCTCTTAATTTATACAATGCTTCTTTACCAACTACCTCTTGATGAAGAACGCAGTTTATATCATTAGTTATCTCGCTCAAATATCCCGCACTATTATCATTCCTTGCAAAAAAAGAAGGGATGCCAATTAAACAGCTATGATATTTCTCATTAGTAGGATTTACAAAAGCTACACTTTTATCACCCTCAAGAATGCCAACACCCTCAAAATCCTTAAGAGTCGATCCACATAATCCATATTTTATCATTATGAGCTTAGGCGCTGTTTCTTTTTCATTAAAACATAATAATGCTTCCTCCAGTTCTTTTTTCCATTGGTTAAAATACATTTTGTTTGAGTCTCCGCAAATAGCAAGTTTATTAAAAAAGTCGCTGCAACTCCAAAAAGATTCACCCCTGTCAAACTCTCGTATTCTTTCTACATAAAATAAATAAATTTTATTAAATGCTCCTTCAAATGTTAATGGACTCTTACAAACAAGGCCCTGTTCTTCATCTACTTTTGCACAAAGAAGTGGATCTACCATAGTAGTTATAACTCTTAAAACTAAACGATAATTAGAATTTAATCTATAATCCATATTTTTCATTTTCATATATTTTAACCGCCTCACTATTTTATTCTTCTAAGCTTACTACAGCCCCATTTCCTTAATCTTTTCATCCAGGGCAAATTGAAACACTATAAATAATACTATGCCACCATAGTACATCGTGTAATATGGCTTTATTGTTACACCTATCAAAATTATAAGTATTGATATAAATAGTTTCATTTAGCCCTCTTTGGAAGCAGACAGCCACATATTTGATTACTTGGAAAGTCATCGGGAAATTCCTTGCCTTCAGTCGGGATCCATCCATCACACTCCATACACATTTCAGGATGAGTTGTCGCATATTCTGTATTTGCGCCGTCATCTTGCTCTGTTATTGCTAGCCTCATCATTATTGCCTCGATATTATTTACTTCTTTAAGTATTCCCTTTCCAACTTCATTGTCAACCTTACTCTCGGATCCATTGAGCTTTATTACAGACTGCCGGATGTTTTCAAGCCTTATCATCACTTCTCTACGGGTGAAGAGCATTAAATTCCTTTTGATTCTGAATAGCTTTCAGTTTTGAGATTAAAGGATGATTTATTCTCCCATCAATTATTAAAGTTATTGAAGCATCTTCACCTTTAGGTAATACTATTTCTCTCTCAATTTCTATCCCAGTCTTTATAGCATTCACGGCCCCAACCGCTGACTCAAAATCTAACCGCTCCAAAGCTTGACTTCCGGTCTCTATAAGTTCTTGAGCCTTTATAATATGCCTGACATTCATCTCTGCTATGTGGTCCGAAACCTTCTCGACAGTCTTCTCATCACCTTTTTCTTCAATTTTGCCCCTCAATTGCCCCCATTTTGCTCCCATTTTTCTAACTGTCCGATAGGCTATTCCCTTATACTCTGCAAAGTCTTTCAAGCTTTTATACTCACCTTTCAGATAATCACGTTTTAAGTTCGACCAGTTATGCGTCATCGTCAACTCCCGGAGATTTCTCCAATAGTTCAATAAGCCTCTTTCCCGGTATACTTCTGTAAATAACTCTACCCCCAGCATTCCTACTTAAATATGATACAAATACTTCTTCCCTTCCTGTCTCAGCATCCTTTATTAGCGCTATAGAATTTATCAAGCCCTTGCCAGGAGTGTATTCAGGAGAGTCCTCTCTTGCACAGGCATAGCCTAAATTACTATTAGATTCAATTCTCTTTTCTACCTTGTCAGTTAAATATTTATGTAATTCAGCCTTATCAAGTGAATATTGCTCAGTCTGGCCTAAAATCTTCTGAATTTGATACACCTGGAGTTTATTCGGGCTACTTCTTTTGTTAAACCAACGATTAACAGAAACAAGAGTGACCCCGAGCCTCTTTGCAAGCTCTTTCTGGGTCATCTTCTTTTCAAGACAATATTGTTGTAATTGCGCTATTATACTCATATATACTCTTTTATCATTATACATCAGGCTATTGAATTTGTCAATATACTATAAGATTAGATACATCATGATATATATGATTATTTCATGTTTTCAGGGTGAGGTATTTTGAAGCAGGCCATGATTATAAATCACAGAATCTATTTACCATAAGGTCTTGTATAGCTATTACTAACTAATATTTTTCCGGTCTTGAGTTCAATAATTTTCTCAGTACAGCCAAAGCCATCAGAATACCTGCAAATAGTTAAAAATATAATATGTGTAACACCTGTGACTTTGCCAATTTCAACTCGTGTTTTTTCGTCAATGGCCCCAGACAACGAAAGTTTCTGCTCTGCTAATATTTTATCGATCAAAGCACGATCCACCAATGAAAATTTATCATCTGCCTTAAATATTTGCAATAAATGAGATTCATATACAGCGGCAATATCATTTTTATCAGCTTCTGGATTATCTGCACAGGATCCTGAATTTGATGAGCTGACAACGGTGATAGCAATTTTATTTCCTAGTAATAATCTTTCAATTTCAGAATATAGACTTGATTCATAATAATTTTTACCAGGTCTGATATTTATGGAAGATACATTATTACCTTTTTTTATTTTTATTGTGCAAACCAATTCAATATCTAAACTATCCAATATTTTAACATATGAACTTTTGGATAACACTTTATTTGAATTTAATTGTAGTATAACATCTCCTGGCAATATCATATCTTTTAAAGTTGGCTCATAAACCAACGAAACAATAACTTCTCTACCTGCTTCAATAGTATTAAACCCCAAACGGTTACTGAAAACCATTCGTTCCTTTTCCCATTGAGGAATTCCAGCAAGGTCTATATTGTCTTTTATATGATAAACAGAATCACTTGAAGATTGCAAATTAGAATACTTATATGAGCAACCTGAATACAATACGACAAATCCTATAATCATAGAAAAGATATTTTTCATTTTTCACCTTCCCCTTTAATATTCATCTTCCATTTCCTTTTTGTCTAAATCTGTATAATTTTTGCCATAATCGTTCTTTATCCCATCTGCAAAACCATCCTCATAAGCATCTTCATAACCGCTTCTATAACCTTCTCGATTACCCTCCAAATAGCCAACCTTTTTAGAGAAATAACCTATTACAATAATAATAATAATCACAATGCTCGTGGAGATAAACTGCCATATTGTCAGCCCGGAATCGCGATACATACCAATTACTATGCTAATTACAAAATAGCCTATAACTACAAATCCAATAATACCATCACTCAAACGACCCCGAATATCCAATATTTTATCTTTGATTTTCATTTTCAATCTCACAATTTTCTTGTCTATTTAAAATATAGATCTTCTATTTCATCAGAATTTTTATACTTAGGTCTATACTCTTTATAATCGACATTATCATTATAATTTCTAATGGGTCCAAATATCCAGAATAAATATAATTCCGTCCACATAGCACATCCTTGTAAAGTATCTTCATTTAATATTTTTTTGCTTTTTATATCACTAAGACTCAGATTTACTCTAGTTTGACCGATTCTTTTAGATGTATGATAAAATATCCCAAAATGCTCATCATCCTGTATTGTCCCTAATACATCCACCCTAATATTTAAAATATAATCCGCTTTATCTAATGAGCATATATTTACATCATTATTTGTTAGATATTTCTCAATTATCGACTTAACATACTCACCTTGTTCCTTATCAACAATCCCGTTAAAGGTTAAAGCCACATTTCTACTTTTTAATGCTTTACTCACGTCTCCCATTTTTTTATCTGTCTTTATACTATTGCTAATCGCAATATGTTTTAGCTTTTGGTCAATAAAACCATAATCAGACACATGAGCACAGCCGGAAAAAAGCAACGCGAATCCTATTGAAATTACTAGCATTCTTCTCATATCACTCCTCCATTATTTTAAATGTTAACATTTAATTATTTTTTTAAATATTTTTCCACAAAGAAGGCTGATGAGTTATAATCAAAAGATGTGTATGAAGTAAAACAGCGACGTATCCTGTATAATAAGTTTTACGAGAACAAAATT
>MFGV01000004.1 GCA_001778375.1 Candidatus Firestonebacteria bacterium RIFOXYD2_FULL_39_29 | reverse complement strand
ATTTTAGAGGTAAAAGTTCAGATTTTTCAAGAAAGGAGGTTTTGTAACCAAGGATGCTCGCTACTTCTCAAACACAACATTTGACATTAACTCAACGTGAGTTAACTTTGTTAACTCACAGTCATTACCTTTACAAAATTTGACACATTTCCCTTCAGTTTTAAAGTTCCGGCGGCGATTATTAGTTTGTCGCCTTTTTTGAAGAGATTGGATTTCTTGATGAACTCGTCGGTTAGTTTGAAGACTACTGAGGAGTTGGTTTTTTAGTTATAATATTATGTATGCAGAGAATATAATTGATGGGGGTGAGAATAGCTATTGTAAAACAAGGATTGCTTGCGATGTGCTATAATAGTCCGTATGTCGATAATATAAGTACCATAAATATCGATATTGCGATAATATGTTGACATGTGTCAATATTTTTGCTAATATTTGATGGGAGATGCAAAATGAAAAGGAAATTCATTAAGAAATTAGTAAACTGGAAAGAAAAACACATTAATACGCCATTATTGTTGTCAGGAGCAAGGCAAACTGGAAAGACTTATATTTTAAAGGAATTTTGTAAAAATTACTTCAAGGATTCTATTTATATAAATTTTGAAGAGCAGAGTGAATTTGTAAGCTTTTTTGAAAGTTCTTTAAATCCGGAAGAAATACTGGGGAAAATAGAAATTTACCTGAGCAGGAAAATAGACGTAAAGGAAACAATTATATTCTTTGACGAGATACAGGTAAGTGAGCGAGTGATTTCGTCTTTGAAATATTTTAGTGAATCAAAAAAAGGTTACAAAATAGTTTGCGCAGGCAGTTTGCTTGGTGTAAAATTAAACCGGTTTAAGTCATCTTTTCCTGTGGGAAGTGTTTACTTTGAAACACTTTATCCCATGGACTTTGATGAGTTTCTTATGGCACTGGATGAAGAGCCTCTGATCGGAGAGATAGATAAGTCTTATGAAAAGCTAAAGATGCTAGATGATACTTTTCATAAAAAAGCTTTGGAACTTTATCGTGCCTACCTTGTTATTGGTGGGATGCCTCAATCAATACTGGAATATTTAAAAAGCGGTAAGAATTTTGCTTCTTTTGATAGGCAAATTCAGGAAAATATAATTATTTCGTATCTGGCTGATATGGCGAAATATACTAATAACGAAAATGCTGTGAAAGTTAGTAATGTTTATAAAAGTATCCCTGCTCAACTGGCAAAAGAGAATAAAAAATTTCAATATAAAATGATAGGAACAAAAGCGAAGAAAGAGAGTTACGAGAGCGCGATTGATTGGCTTATCTTAAGCGGTCTTTTGCTTAAAACGACTAAAGTGGAATTACCTCAAGTGCCTTTAACTGCTTATCAAAAAGCCAATATGTTTAAACTGTATTTTTCCGATGTCGGGCTTTTGTGCGCTCTGTCTAAGATAAACCCAGGAGAGATCTTTCTTGATACGAATATGATGTATAAGGGGGTGTTGACGGAAAATTATGTGGCGCAAACTCTTGCTTCTAATGGCTATGATCTTTTTTATTGGGAGTCGAAATCACTCGCGGAAATTGATTTTCTGATAAATACCGCGAAGGGTATAGTTCCGGTTGAAGTTAAGTCTTCAGACAATACCGTATCCAAAAGCCTGTACTCCTATATGGAGAGATATAAGCCGGATCACGGAATTAGAATATCAACTAAAAATTTTGGAATGATGAACGGCATAAAAAGCATTCCCTTGTACGCAGCATACAAGATTTAGTTCTGCTAAATAAAGATTGTCTCGGGTGATTATAATTTATTAGAACGCTTGAAAAATGATAGGGAGGAGCAGTTGAAGAGTTTTATATTGGATTTTATCCTGGCTTGTAATTTATTGTGTTATCCAATATTTGTTGACCCGCCTATAGATTTCCCCAATACTTCTGTAAAGTCCGCTCTCGAAACCGTGTTTTTGAAGACAGGTGTGAAATATTCGATAGAAGTTGATGATATCAATAAATATGGAAATGTAACTTTGATGATAACCGAAAGACAAGAGCTGGATACTATTTTGTACCTTATTCTTGAACCGCATAGATTGAAGTATGAAAAAGATGCTAGTGGTGTTTACTGTATAAAAAAAAAGGTGGACATATTTAGGGGTGATTTTCATAAATTATATGCATTTACATATGCTCGTGTTGAAAAAGTTGCTGCTGAAATAAGGAAAATTCTTACAAAAGATGGTGTTGTATCTGTGGACACTGTTACAAATGCTATTATTATTGCGGATTTTTCTGAAGTATTTGAAGGCGTGGAAGATTTGTTAAGTCAACTAGACAAACCAGGAAAGGAAACTAATATTAGGTTTGGTTATATGTTTATTGACGGAGCTCTTCCGAATAGAAAGAATAATTCTATTTGCTTCTCTGAAATAGAGGGGATGATAAAAAATAAGAAAATCCAAAATTCATATGTTTTTGATATATTTTCCGAGAAAAACGTAGTTTCGGAAAGCGCATTTAATCTAAAGAATTCTAAAATAAATATTAAGTGTTCCGCTTTCGGCGATTTATATATGGATTCGAAAATTAAAATTGAAGCTTCGTTCCAGGGCGAGGACTTTTGTCCTGCAATAAAAAAAATAAATACTGAATTTACTGTTAAAAATGGCGAAGTTGTTCCTGTTTTACAGATGACTCTTGACGGCAAAAGCTATGGGCTATATCTAAGTGCAATTATGAAAGACAATGCTCCTCCAAGGTGTCAAAATACTCCTTGGATTAGCCAATATGAAATAAGAATGTCAGAAAAAACAGATGTATTAATAGATTGGAAGCAAGATTTACCTTTTGGTGCAAACGGTATATCGCATTATCGGGCTTATAGGGATACAAAACCGATAACGGATATACATGATATGAAACCAATTCAGAATTTTATAGACGGTGGTTCGACTTCTTGGATGGATACTACTCCGAAAGAAAGAAGACGAACGTACTACTATGTTGTCACCGCTGTAAATGCTTCAGGCATGGAACAAGCCATAGACTCGACAGGAAGATCAAACGTAGTAATAACTATACCGGAAAGATAAAACAGGAGGAAGATATGAAAACATTCATTTTGTTGTTTATAATGTTAATCTCGATGTTTTGTGAGACAAAATATATTGAAGCGCCTTTGGATTTTCCTAATACCCCTGTAAAAACAGCTCTTGAAACAGTATTTTTGAAAGCAGGGGTAAAATACTCGATTGAAGTTTATGATTTACCGACCTATGGGAATGTGACACTAACGATAACGGCAAAACAAGAGTTAGATGTTGCTTTATCTCTGATATTAGAGCCGAAAAGTCTAACTTTTATAAAAGATGCAAATGGCGTTTATCATATTTTAAAAACTCATTGTGGTACTTCAATACCTCGAGTCACAAAACTGTACCCTTTGACTTATGTTTCTGCAGGGGATATTGTCCGCCAAGCTCGGAGTGTATTAACTAAAGATGGTATAGTTTCTGTTGATATTTCTGAAAATTCATTAATTTTTACAGATTTTTCAGAAGTGTACGAGGGAATTGAACAGTTTATAAAGGAGAATGATGTTAGGAGAAAAAACCCTGATATTCAACTTGGTCTTCTTTTTGCTAAAAATGAACTTCCGGATAAGAGACGCATACTCCCCAGCTTTCTTGAGATAAAAGAGTTAATAAAATACGGAAAACTTCCGGATTCGTATATGTTTGAACTCATTTCAAAAGAAAAAGCCGTAACCGATGGCGAGTTTATTGTTAAAAATTCAAAAGTAAATGTAAAATGTTCAGCTGTAATGGAAAAAGATGGAGATTTAAAACTTACTTACGATATTACACTAACAGGAAATGAAATACTGCCTGTTGCTAATAAAATTAAGACAGAAATAACAATAAATAATGGTGAAACATATCCTATTATAAAGGCAATCTCTGATGGAAAGAGTTATGGGCTTTTTGTTACGGCTAGTGTAAAAGATTACGCGCAGCCAAGGTGTAAAAATACTCCCTGGATATCCCAATATGCTGGATATGTTCCGAGAGAAACAGAAGTACTTTTAGACTGGAAGTCGGATGTCCCCTTTGGAGGAAACGGTATTTCCCATTATAGGGTTTATAGGGACACAAAAACAATAACAGATGTGCGGAATATGAAACCTTTCCAGGATTTCATTGATGGTGGTTCAACTTCATGGATAGATACGTCCTCAAAGGATAGAAGTCGGACTTATTACTATGTCGTCACAGCTGTGAATGCTTCTGGGATGGAACAATCCATTGACCCGTCAGGAAGATCAAACGCAGTGATAACTATTCCGGAAAGATAAACTTTAAGACGCTGGATTCCGAGTTTGAGCTCGGAATCACAAAAAGTGATAAAAAGGGTGATAGTGAAGAGGAAAGGGTTATAATAAATTAATCTAGGGTGGGTATGAAAAATTCAAAAGTACAAATAGCAATATTAATCTTTTTACTGTTTGTTTTCATATTTGTGGTTATAATTGCATATAATTCTGTTTCGAATAAGATAGGTTCCGTGCAAATAAAAACTGTAACTAAGGAAATTAGATCTATAGATAGAAAAGTTAAACTTGAAGACTTGTTAATAAAAGAAGAAGATCCTATTAAAAGACGTCTGCTTTCTGAAGTATTTCGAGGAGAGAATTACGAGGATTGCAGTGGCTTACCTGTAATATTAATAAAAGAAATAATAGACGGGCACTTTGTTTCGAAAGATAAAAAAGAAAAACTTGTTATTGCTGAACTTCAAGGTCTGTCTCATTCCAAAGGAGGTTGTAAAGAGTATTTTGTTGTGTATGATGATAGTCTGATCAAGAGAATATCAATTCAAAAAGAAATGATCATAGGATTTGGTTTTTATAAGGTACTTAAAGGAAAACTGAAAAGTCACATATTGTTTACTTGGTGTGATGGGAATCAGGGTCATTATACTTGGGAAGGCACTTTAATTACTTTTGATGAAGCGGGAAATGCACAATCTCAATCGTTGTATAATTACAGCGGGTTTGTGTCCA
The DNA here is from genome assembly GCA_001778375.1 of Candidatus Firestonebacteria bacterium RIFOXYD2_FULL_39_29. Classification (NCBI taxonomy): domain Bacteria; phylum Candidatus Firestoneibacteriota; species Candidatus Firestonebacteria bacterium RIFOXYD2_FULL_39_29. The sequence continues at coordinate 4,494 of MFGV01000004.1, read as the reverse complement.
AAACAAAAGATGTTAAATATGAAAATAATAAATTGATTACAAATGAAAAAGATTACTATTGGTATGCTGAGTCTGACTCTTTTAGGCAGTTAAATCAATGATTTGAAATAATGGAACAAGCCGTAGACCCTTCAGGAAAATCAAACGCAGTGATAACTATTCCGGAAAGATAAACTTTAAGACACTGGATACCGCCCTCCACAAAGCGTTGGCGGGTCAAAAAAGAGATCTGAATCCGGTATGACAAGAAAATATAGTTGCCTGATTAATCAGGCGCTCGATGAATCGAGCAACTACTGATTGAGGAAAAGCTTTTACCTTACAAACCTTATGAACTTTACAAACCGTGAGTTAACTTTTTTAACTCACAGTCATTATCTTTACAAAATTTGACACATTTCCTTTCAGTTTTAAAGTTCCGGCGGCGATGATTAGTTTGTCGCCTTTTTTGAAGAGATTGGATTTCTTGATGAACTCGTCGGTTAGTTTAAAGATTACCGAGGAGTTGGCGTGTTTGGGGATACGGCAGGGGTAGACGCCGAAGGGGAGGACTAACTGACGCTGGACCCGTTCGGTGGATGCCAGGGCTATTATCCTGGCGTTTGGGCGGTATCTGGAGACCATTCTGGCGGTCTTGCCGCTTTCAGTCGGGACAAGGATGTCTTTTACTCCGTATACTTCGGAGATCCTTACTACATTTTTACTGATAATATCCGATAGGTCGTCAGTTGCAAGATAATCTACGTTTTTACTCCGGTCTATTTTTGGCTCAACCGTTTTTCCTATTTTATACATCATCTCTACGGCCTGGATAGGGTATTTGCCTATGGCTGTTTCACCGGAAAGCATGATTGCATCGGTGCCGTCAAAGATGGCGTTCGCCACGTCGGAAACTTCCGCTCTGGTCGGGGAAGGATTTTCTATCATGGATTCAAGCATCTGTGTCGCTGTAATTACCGGTTTGCCGAGAGCATTGCACATTTTTATTATCTCTTTTTGAAGGATATTGACTTTTTCTATAGGAAGTTCAACGCCCAAGTCGCCTCTTGCCACCATTACTCCGTCCGTTGAGTGTACAATTTCCTTGAGATTTGCTATTGCGGCTCTTCTTTCTATCTTTGAGATAAGAAAAGGTTTTGCCTTTATTTTTTTAAGATGAGCCCTGACTTTTTTCAGATCGGAAGCGTCTTTTATGAAAGAAAGCCCTATGAAATCCACCCCGTTTGCGCAGGCAAACGTCATATGCTTGAAATCTTCGGAAGTAATGGCGGGAATGGGAAGGTCTACTTCAGGGAAGTTTAGCCCTGCACCTTTTTTTATCTCACCCTGACCGTCAATAACTTTACACGTCACCGTATTTTTTGCCTTACTGACCACCTTTATTATATACTTTCCGTCGCTTATAAATATCTTATCTCCCGGTTTCAGTACCTTTAGAATAACAGGATACGCGATATTGAACTCATTATCTGCTTTAGGCATACCTTTTACTATGGTTACAATACTTCCTTCTTTTACCGGGATGGATTTCTCTATTCCGCGCACTCTTAGTTTTGGCCCCGGCATATCGGCAAGTATTCCGATAGGTCTTTTGATCTCTTTCTCGATGCGGCGTACTAAAAGTATAGTTTTTTTATACTCTTCATATTTTCCGTGGGAAAAGTTTATCCTTACAATGTCCAGTCCCTTTGTTATCATTTTTTTAAGGGTTTCATAAGATTCGGAGGCGGGACCTGCGGTTGCGACTATCTTTACTCTGTTCCAGTTTATCATAGAGATTTTCCTATGCTGTCTATCCAGACAATCGCCGGGAACTCTTTAATTTCGAGTTCGTAAACTGCTTCCGGTCCGAGATCTTCGTATGCGATAATTTTTGCGGCTAGTACTCTCTTTTTAAGGTACGCCGCTGCTCCGCCAAGAGTGGAAAAATAGACGGCTTTCTCTTTCTTTATGGCAAGTCTAACTTCTTCCGAACGGTTGCCCTTGCCTATCATTGCTGTAAGCCCCTGTTTTAAGAGGGAAGGGGTGAAAGCGTCCATTCTTCTGCTTGTTGTCGGCCCGCAAGCACCGATTATCTCGCCTTTTTTGCACGGAGTAGGCCCGACGTAGTAAATCGCCTGTCCTTTCAGTTCAACAGGAAGTTTTTTTCCTGATTTTAATGTTTCGGTGAGACGTTTATGCGCCTGGTCACGACCGGTGATTATTTTTCCTGAAAGGTAAACGAGCTCGCCTGCTTTTAAACTCTTTAGTTCTTTTGTAGTTGCCGGAAAGTTAATTGTTTTCATAGGGTTTTTGATGCACTCCTTAAAACATGGCAGGAGATATTAACCGCAACAGGAAGTCCTGCGATGTGAGTGGGGAAGGCGAGGATATTTACACCAAGAAGTGTCGTCTTTCCCTTGGCTCCAAGCGGCCCGATGTTCAAACGGTTGCCTCTTTTGTAAAGGTCTTTTGCCAGGGTCTTATATAAAGCATCTTTGCCCCAGAATCCTATTTTATAAGTTAGTGCTTTTTTAGCAAGAAAAGCTGCCTTACTTGCATCTCCGCCTATACCGACTCCTATCATATAAGGAGGACAAGCATCAGGTCCGGCTTCTTTTATCGCTGTGATTATAACTTTCTTTATCTCTTCCAGGGAAGCTGTTGGATTCAGCATGTAAAGTTTTGATTTATTCTCTGACCCGAAACCCTTGGGAAGTATCGTTATTTTTAGTTTATTACCCGGAACAAGATCATAATATATGACAGCAGGAGTATTGGTCCCTGTGTTTTTCCTTTCGAGTGGATCGCTTACCACAGATTTCCGTAAAAACCCTTCTTTATACCCCGCCTCAACCCCGGCATTTATTGCCTTCCCTATATCCCCTTTTATCTTTGCCTTGTATCCGACTTCCGCAAAGACCACCGTTATTCCCGTATCCTGACAGATGGGAGTGCATTCTTTCTCTGCAATTTTATAATTTTCGATGAGCGCCCCAAGAATAAACTTTGCATTCTTGTTCTTCTCCGAAGCACAAGCCTTGCAAAGCGCCTGTTTGACATCCGCACGTAGGACGGTGTTGGCCTTGATGCAAAGCGCGCTGACTGTGGTGGATATCTGCTTTTCGGTAATCAATGAAGCTCCTTGAAAATTCATTAGTCTGTAAAAGTCCATAAAGGTCTATAAAAGTCTATAAAGGTAAAATCTCGAATGTATATGTTAAAACAGCTTGAAAGATCAAAATGTTCTTAAATTAATATATTGCAACGCTTTTACGTTATAGACCTTATAGACGTTATGGACTTTTATGGACGATCTGCTATCTCGTCAACGCCATCTTTCACTATTTCCGCTGAATTATGTAATGCCTTCTTTTCATCTTTCGAGAGATTCAGCTCAACTATATTCTCTATTCCGTTTCTGCCGAGTTCTACAGGGACACCTATGAAAACATCATTAAGTCCGTATTCGCCGGTGAGATATGCGGAGCAGGTCAAGACACGGCGTTGATTTTTTAATATACTTTCGATCATTATGGCAACTGAAGTTCCGGGGGCAAAGTACGCACTGCCGGTCTTTAGAAGTTTTACTATTTCGGCTCCGCCGTTAGCCGTGCGTTCGACCAGCTGTTTAATCACATCAGGTTTCATAAAGTCGGTTATCGGAACACCGGAAACAGTTGAATATCTTGGAAGTGGTACCATTGTATCACCGTGACTTCCTAAAACCATCGGTGAAATATCCTTGGGAGACACTTTTAATTCCTCGGCAATAAAATGGGCGAACCTTGCGGAGTCCAGAACTCCTGCCATACCCATGACTTTGTTCTTGGCAAAACCCGTAGTCTTGAAAACCAGCTGGGTCATAATGTCGAGAGGGTTGGTGACCGCAATTACAATAGCATTAGGAGCATGAGTTTTTATCGCTTCAGCCGCCTTTTTTATTATATCTGCGTTGATCTTTAAAAGGTCTTCCCGTGTCATCCCCGGTTTTCTTGCGACTCCCGCGGTTATTGCAACAATATCACTGCCTTTTATCTCGGAAAAGTCATTTGTACCCGTTACTTTTGAGTCAAACCGCAGAATCCCTGACATCTGCGAGATATCAAGCGCTTTTCCCTGCGGCATCCCTTCGACAACATCGACAAGCAAAACATCTCCGAGTTCTTTTTGAGCAGTTTGAAGAGCGATGATCCCGCCAACGTTACCGGCACCTATAATGCTGATTTTTGGTCTGGACATTAAATATACCTCCAATGTGTTTTTCTGTTTCTTAATAGTTTTTAATGAAAACAGAATGACTAAGTACTAATGACTATTGACTATTTAAGGAAGGCGAAGAAAAACTTTCGCCAATATTTATAAATCGCACTATTTTGTATCTTATTAAATTCTAGCGGAGGTTTTTTCCGCTTACATTAAATAGTCATTCAGACTGTGTCGCAATTATTTCTAGAAACACCGTTCTTTGACAACTGGAACCAAGAAGCGGTTTTTTAACCGAACTTAAACATT
>MFGV01000003.1 GCA_001778375.1 Candidatus Firestonebacteria bacterium RIFOXYD2_FULL_39_29 | reverse complement strand
CCTTTAATAAAAAAAGGCTTTAAATAAGGGAAATGAGTCTAAATATGCCTAATTCAGCGGAACTTGGGCTAGCGCCTGCTTTTTTCAAATAGTGGACAACCTGCCCCGGATAAAGTATAATATCAACATATGAAAAATCTTGAGGGAATAAAGACATGCAATTTGTTTGGTACTCTTTCTGAAAAAGAAAAGGGCAAAATACTTTCTATTTCCGTACAAAAGGAATATGAAAGGGGTGGGGTTATTGCTCAGGAAGGGGATAGGAGCAGTTATGTCTATATTATTACCGACGGTCAGATAAAGGGTACTCGCTTTACTTCCGACGGCCGGGAAATTATCCTTGAAGTGTTCGGTCACTGCGATATGATAGGGCAGGTGGCTGCAATTGCGAATGAACCTTATTATTATTCCGCGATAGCGCTTACAAGAGCTACCGTTAATATGATTAAGAAAGAAGAGTTTATGGAGCTGCTCCGTCTTAATCCGGCAATAGCTCATAAGACTTTTGTCGCTCTTGGTAAACGCCTGCGGTCTGCTCAGGCAAAAATCGAAGAGTTTGTCAGTGATAAAGTTGAACAAAGAATAGCCAAGCTGTTAATGGCGTTATCCGCCAGGATGGGCAGTGAAATACCCTTTACCCGTCAGGAAATAGCCGGTATGGTCGGTACGACTATTGAGACCACTATCCGAGTCACCAGCCGTTTCAAAGAAGCTAAAGTAATAAGGACTACCAGAGGGAATATTATCATAATTGATAAGCAGAAGTTGGGATTGCTTGCGGAAGGGCCGCCGTTAGAAATACTGTAAAAAATGTTGCGAGTTACGAGCAACCGACCAAAAAAAGGCATTTTCACGCTACCCGTCACCCGCTACTCGCTACATTCTTTTGTGATTTAAGTCATACATTTAAGCAGGCGAAATGAATATAATTATAAAAAGAATTTTGGAGGTTAATATGGCGGAAATAATAAAAGAACAGGTACAGAAAGCGTTGGATAAAGTAAGACCTTCATTGCAGGCGGATGGAGGGGATGTTGAGCTTGTTGAAGTTACTTCTGATAATGTTGTAAAAGTGAAACTTAAAGGAGCTTGTGCAGGTTGTCCAATGTCCCAGATGACTTTAAAGAACGGCATTGAAAAGTTTTTAAAGAAAGAAATTCCCGAAATAAAAAGCGTGGAATCTGCAAACTAAGGACGGTATATGTCTGAAAAATGTAAAGGTACTGGTTTAAGGATCTCCATATATAGATGCCCCAAATGCTTTGAGACAGTCGAAATCTTCTCTGACGAGAAAAAAGCCACATGTACGCATTGCAGCTCGCTTATTCTGGTTGAGACAGCCAATAAATGCATGGAATGGTGCGCTTCTGCAGGTGTTTGTATGGCGAAGACAGTTGGGAGACAAGTAAGCAAAGCAAAGAAAGCAAAAACAGCAAGGAAAGTGAAATAAAAAAAGCAGGTTGAGCAAAGTCTAAATATAAAACCATAACCCTTTGCGAAATCCGCCTAGGCGGATGAAGAAAGCTAAGAGATAGAGGACGGAAGACAGCAGTCGGAAGTCGGAAAACCCGGTTGCTGTCTTTTTTTATTGGATTTATATAAAAGAAGCGGTTACAAGGGCAATGTTTGAGGTGATAAAAATATTATCTGGTTTTTTGCGGAGTACTTATAAATAATTCTACCTTAAATTGTCATTTGTCATTATGTTGGACGGGAAAGTAAATTTGACGGTATTAATGATACTTGTACCCAAAGCTACTTCACCACCGTACCCGTAATAATAATTTCAACTCTTCTGTTTAGTGCTCTTCCTTCGTCGGTAGAGTTGGTCGCAACCGGTTTAGTATCCCCCAGTCCCTCGACTTTTAGACGTTCCGCAGGGAGATTGCCTTTTCTTACGAAATAGTTAAATACATTATTGGCCCTGGCATTGGAAAGTTCTAGATTGGATTTATAAGCGGTACCGGAAGTCGGAATGTTATCCGTATGGCCCTCTATCCTGACTATGGAGTTCTGATATTGTTTAATTACATCAATAATCTTATCAAGTGTAGAGAATACTTCGGATTTAAGTTCCGCGCTTCCCGGTTCAAAAAGCATTTTGTCGCCGATAATAAGTTTGCTTCCGGAAGTACCGTCTGTATTTTGTGCTACCCTAATGGCTTGTGACTGTCCGTTTCCTAATCTTTTTCCTCGTATTCTTAGGGTGTCGGTTGCTGTTCTTCCTACCCAGTCATAAGCTGTTACAGTTATCTCATTTGTGCCTTCTTTTATATTAGTTGTAGATATAAAGGTTTTCTTTTCGGGATTCATGATTGCGTTTACATTGCCGGGAGTGACTACAATTTTTTCTATCTTGCTTTTATTGTAGATACCGCTTAGATTAAAAATGCCTTCGGGGACCTCTTCTTTTGTTACGTTAAAAGTTACCACCGGTGCGATAGTGTCTATTATTATCGCCGTTGTAGCTTCATTTGTATTGTCGTTCATATCCGTAGCTGTAAGTTTCAGATTATAAAAATCAATTTTACTCGGGAGGTCTGTAATATTCCAAGAAGTGATGAATCTGCCGTCTTCGGCCTTAGCCGGAAGAGTAATTCCTTTTGTCATCCAAACGTCAGGGAAGGTGGCTGTACTGTATTCAACCTTAAAGCTCTTTATATTGTTATAACTTAATGCTGCACAATCTATATCTACAGGTTCGTTGTCTGAAGTAATGAATGATTTTTTTGAAATAATTATTACTTCCGGAAGTACTTTATTAAAGCGAGTGATACCGTTGTCCGTGCCGAACCATATGAAGTTGCCGTCTACATCCATAGCGGTTATCGAGGCATCTGCGAGCCCGTCTTTAGATGAGTATATTTTCCAGTTTTTATGTTTTGTGGAAAAAACTGATACACCGTCAAAGGTTCCGCTCCAGAGATTTAATCCGTCCGCAATAAGTGAGGTAATATTCTCGTCCCCAAGGCCGCTATTCATGTTGAAAGTAGTCCATTTCTTTGTTTGCTTGTTATATATTCTGATACCTCCGCCGTTGGTTCCTGACCAGACATTCTCTCCCTGCGTGGTCATAACGATATTTGTATACATATCCTTGGACGGTGCGTAAAGACCCCAGGTTTTTTTTATTCTGTTAAAAACATTTATCGCTGCGCCGTACGTGCCTACAAGTATTTGGCTGCCGTCGGAAATAATAGAAGTAATTGTTTTTTTATTGAGTCCGTCCGCATCTGTGTAATTAGTAAAAGTCCCGATACTTTTATTATAAACGCTTATTCCGGAATCTGTGCCTATCCAGACCTCATCTGTTCCCGGAAGTATTGCCGTTATTTTATTGCTGATGAGGCCGTTTTTGATTGTAAAGGATCTAAAACGTTCAGAGTCTGTGTTATAAACGCAAGCTCCGAAGTTTGTTCCAATCCAAATGTTACTGTTTGCGACAGCAAGGGTGGTAATTTCATTCGAGGGAAGCCCGTCACTGACAGAAAAACTCTTGAATACTCCTGATTTTTTAATCATTCTAGAAAGTCCGTTTTTGGTGCCAAACCAGACGTTGTCGTTGTCAACAGCTATGGCTTTGATAGAGTTGTTTGCGAGGCCGTCTTTTGTGGTATAAACTTTCCATGCTGAGGAGGTTTCCGCTCTGAAGCTTTGCGGAGCGGCTGTGAGAAGTATAAATAATACTAGAAGTGTTTTCATAAACTTTCCCCCGATTAGTACAACATAACGATTGATAAAATTCACTTTTTCTCCAGCTCTTCGAGCATTTTCATCTTGTTTTTTGCCCTCCTCAAATAAAGAGCAATCTTTTCTTCGTTTGGATTAATATTGTTTGCAGTTTCCCAGTAAGAAACTGCCTCTTTGAGTTTATCCTGTCGATACAAAAGAATTCCCTGGGAGATCATAGCTTTGACGATATACTCGTTCATTTCTTTATGTGTGGGATCTGTTGAAAGACCTTGTTTCCAGCTGTCGATGGCTTTTAAGTATTCACCGGCGTTATAACTTTCAATGCCGTCTTTGAAGTATTTGGTAATCCTTTCCTTAATCTGAAGCTCGGCTTCGTTTATATAGAATTTTGCTTTTTCGTTGGCAGGGTCCATGTTTAAAACCTTCTTCCACTCGGTCACGGCTTTTTCGTATTGATTTTGTCCGTAGTATTTTAGACCGGCTTCAAAATTTTCCTTAACCAGCGAAGTAAGAAAAGTAGTTGCAGGTTCGTAATTAGAATCTACTGCTAAAATCTTGTTTAATTTATCGACAGCAAATGCAAGGTCTCCCTTCGCTTTTGCTTCGACAGCTTCCCTGAAATATTTATTAAGTAAATCTTTTTCCTGAGAACCTTTTTTTAGCTCTGTCTGGGCGTTTTTTATCAGTTCTTCCGTATCAGAGTAGGCAGGATACCGCTCCAGTACCCATTGCCATTTTTCTATTGCCTTGATGTATTGTTTATCTTCAAAATATATTTTTCCGCCGTTGTAAGCTTCTATAAGCCGGCTTTTTATGTTAATTATTTTTTCTGAAGCCTGCTTTTCCCCCGGCAGTATGTTTTGTAGAATTTCATAAGCTGCGAGTGCTTTATCCCATTTTTCGGATTTATCGGCTGCCTCCGCTGTGTTTTTTGAGTTTTCTACTTTTAGAAGGAGTACTTCTTTAGCTTGCCTGATGTATTTATCGGCGAAATCATTTGATCTGTCAAGCTGAAGTACTTTTGTCCAAAGTGTTATGGCTTCATTTAAGCGTCCTGTCTGAAAATATTCCATGGCTTGAGTATTGTAATCTTTTATATTGCCTTTGAGGTCCACTTCAAATTGTTCCTTGCTTTTGGTGTCTAAGGTGGTTTTTGAAGGTGTGAGTTCAACCGAGAGAGAAAGTTGATGCATTAATATCCCGTTTGGCTGGAGGGAGAAGGAATAGCAAAGCTCATCCATTCCCATAAGAAGCCCCAGCCCGCCCGACAAACGAATATTTTTATCGAAAATTGCTCCGACCCGAAGGTTGATAATCTCCAGGTTAAAATCCCAGGAGGCGGCGAATTTCGGGTCTGTGCCAAAAGCCGCATCTAATCCGATTCCAAGTTTACTGAAATTTATTCCAAACTTTGTTGCGGCGATGGATGATCCGTCACCAAGGAGATCGGTTTTATCTCCCAGATTATTCACTGAAATAAGTATTTTATCCGGTGCAAAGGCAGGCACATCCTTTAATTCTATGAGTCCGCCAATATCAAAAGCAAATCCGGAAGAACTTTCAAGATATTTCTTTTCCAGGTATCTTGCATTTATACCAAAGGCAAGAAAATCTATTTTTTTTGAAAGGGAAATACCGTAAACGGAATTTTTGGTAAGCGCAGTACCAAAAGCAAATCCTGTATTATCTCCAAGGCTGAACCCCAGATTTGCTGTTGCATAAAAATTACTGTCAAACGAAATAATATTAAATTTTAATCGTAGGTCTTTTAGTCTGTAATTTAACGAAGGATTGGCAAAGACGGAAAACTCATTCTTTAAATATGCAGTTTCTCCCAGTGCATTTGCTTTTGCACTGTCGGGTATATCCAGTGCCGAAAGGCAAACAGGCAAGACAATTAAAAGTGCGATACAAAGCAATTTCTTCATAATGTATATTGTATAATAGTAAGCGGGAGTTTTCAATCAAAAGAATAAGTGGAGTTTTCCCATTTTCTGTTCCGATTCTCAACTGGAGGAAATTTATCTCCATGTTCGGCGGCTGAATAACTCGCTTAGCTCGAACAATTCAGCCGTTTTTCCGAACATTTCTATAAATTTCTGTACGTTGCTCATAAGTCACAGAAAATAGGAAAACTTCACTTGCGAAAAATCCGTTATGCTTTACTTTGCATGCTTTTTGCTGGTTTTACTAGAAACAATGAGGAAGCTTAACAAAGAATAATGATTTATGATTTACCGCATGATTTAATTATGGTTTTTACTAAAATCATTTGCGGTGTTTTTAATTACACATTTGCTTGTTTACCCTTATCCTCAACCCGTAATCACAATCTGTAATATAGTATTGACTAAAATATATGGTTGTGGAATAATAACGAATATGAAAGCTAAACTGTTTAATGCTTTTTTGTTTTTAATTCTGCCGGTTTTTCTGTTATCACAGCCGGTAAAAGAAGTTACAGCAGAAGTTAAACCCCCCATTGCTACAGCCTCGACCGCCAAAACTGTTGTTAATCAGGACGGAAGCATTGTTGTTACAACTCCCGGCGGTGTGACAGTTGTTATCCCTCCTCCAGTTTTGCCCTGCGAGATTAAAGGTGTTTCTATAGTAAAGCTATACCCGGGAAAAGGCTACCTTGACTTTAAGATATCAGGTGATAAATTTCTCAAAAGTGCTCTTGCAAAATTCAGCAGCGATAGTATAGGAGTCGATAGTATTTTGGAAGTGGTTCCTTCAACCATAAAACTGTCCATAACGGTTCGGAACGGGGCAAAACCCGGGAAATATGATCTTGTCGTTCAAAACAGTCCTGAGGATATTTGTATTTTAAAAAATGCCGTACAGATTATGAGTAAACCGGAAATAAACGTAGTTCTCCAAAAAGAAATTAGACAGGGGAGTATTGGAAACGAAATAACGGTCAGCGGTTCGGGTTTTATGGAGGGAGCCAGATTGGAATTTGCGGATGTAATAGGCGGAGTAGTGGCCCGGACTGTCAATTTTAAATCTGATAAAGAACTCAATGCAAGCATAGATGTTTCTTTTGCCGTAAAACCTAAAGAGACCAAAATCCGGGTTGTCAATCCTGACGGTGAAAGTACGTCAAATAAAATAATGGTTACAACTGCTTTGGGAATTTCCGGAGTAACTCCTCAGATAATTCCTCAGGGGGCCGATAGTGTTGAAATATCAGTTAAAGGCAGTAACTTTATTAAAGGCTTGAAAGTTGAGACAAAGGATGACGGCTTTATTATTAATAATATCTTTGTGCTTTCCGAAAATGAAGCAGTTCTTTCCGTTTCTGTTGCTGAGGGAGCAGCCGCAGGAAAGAAAGAAATTACTTTGATTTCGCCTGATGAGGGAAATCAGAAGTTTAATATTACCGTATCACTCCGGCCTCTTGTTACTTTAATCACTCCGGACAGGCTGCCTCAGGGAACAGAAAATAAAATAGTAACTATCACAGGCGGTAATTTCGGGAAAGATACGCAAATAAAAATTTCCACTCCGGGTGTAAATATAATTAACTTTGATGTTAAGTCTGCCCTGCAGATAGTTGCGGTTGTAACGGTTTCAGGACGGGCGCCCGGCGGAAGTTATGATGTTCTTGCCGTAAATCCTGATGGTGGGACCGGTGTTTTAAAAAATTCTTTCATGGTTAACTTAAATCCGGAGTTAAAGACTATTTTGCCGACAACTGCCGTACAAGGGGTATTTGAACAGGAGATAGAACTCTTCGGTCAGGGCTTTACCAAAGAAACCGGTGTTAAACTCAGCGGGGAAGGTGTTGTAATAAGCAATATAGAATTTATAGATTCTTGCCGATTGAAAGCCCTTGTTACTGTCGGAGCCAAGGCTCCTATGGAGAAAAGAGATCTTTATGTCGTCAACCCTGATGGCGGTAATTTTATGTTAAACGATGCTTTTGGTATCAGCAAAGTGGATAAAGAAAGTATTTATTTTGGGGATATAAATAAGTTTAAAAAGCCGGCAATGGTGAATAAGAAAAAGCTTTTTTTGGAGCATCCCTATTACAAGACAATAGTCAGGGAAAATATCTCCTCCGAGGTGGCAAAATACTGGCTTATTATCAATAAGATTAATGAATCTGTTAAGGATATTTACAAGAAGGTTCAGAAAAAACATGACTATGATCTGATCGGAGAGGTTGGTTTTGTGACCGATAAAGATGGGAATCCTGTAAGGGATATTCCGGATATTACGAACATTGTTATTCATGAACTGGAGAAATAATATGAAAAAAATGTTGTTATTGATTCTTTTGTCCTTTTCTTTCCTTGCCGCGCAGACTCCCGGAAACCCTTCCGGAAAAGTTACGAAATATTATTACCTGAATTACATCTCGGCTAAAGAATTTAAATACATAATAGTAAAAATGCTTCCAACTATCGGTATTGATGTTAATGAAGAGTTTAAATTAGCTATGGTAACCGATACCCAGGAAAATCTGAATATCTTTGAAAATATGCTGAAGGTGGTAGATATTAAAACACCCCAGATAAGAATAGAGGCGAAAATTGTGGAGACCAAGCTTTCTACGACGGATAAGATGGGTATTAACTGGACCTGGCAGGATCTTTATAATAGTTCTAATAAAGAAATAAAATCCTTTCTGGAAAATTTTTTACCTGCTGACAGTAAATTTCAGGCGCAATTTGGAACTCTCAGGGTGGACGGTTTTAATCTGGTGCTTCAATATCTTCTTACCCAGACTAATACCGACCTTCTTTCCAGTCCGAGTATTGTTACTCTAAACGGTAAAGAAGCGAGTATAAATACCGGAGATCAGATACCTATAAAATCAGTTACGACACAGGGGACTATTACCGTGTCCACAACCCTTTATAAAGAAACCGGTGTTAAACTGCGTGTAACTCCTTCCATAAAAGACGATAATTATATTCTTCTGGATATTCACCCTGAAGTAAGTGAAGTGCTGGAGTACAGCGCTGTTACCGGAGATCCGATTATTTCCCAGAGAAAAGTGGACGGTTCAGTTATAGTCCGTGATAACGAAACTCTTATGGTCGGCGGACTGCTTCGAAATAAATCCTTAACGGTTGAAAATAAATTACCGATACTCGGAGATCTTCCGTTACTAGGTCTTTTGTTTAAAAAATCGGCTGTAGAAAAAATAAAGACAGAAATTATAATATTTATAACCCCTCACGTAATAAAAGAAGGGGAAAAACTCGTCGCTCCCGACGAGATGAAATAGGAGCTGTTTATGAGAAAAATATTTGCGTTTACCGTAATTCTTGGTCTGATTATTCTTACCGGTTGTAAAAACCCTCTGTTTAACCCGAAAGCCGACGCAAGGATATCATATTTTACTAATACCTCTAATGCGCAGATAAGTTCGCTTACCCTTTCAGGTGATGCTCCGCACGCTATCAGGGCCTTTGTAACAATAGCAAATGGAGTGGATGTACGGTTTAGTGATTATTCAATAGACTACTACACTGTTGCAGGAAATAAGATTCCCCTGTCTGTGGATGGAGAAACCTCTGCTTATATAGGGGGAACAGGTACTACTCCTTCCTCTGCCACCGGGTATGTGGGTTTAAATATAACAAATGCTGATCTGGTTTCTTACAAAACGGCAAATTCTATTTCGCAGTTAAACTTACAGATTTTACTCAATGGGGAAGATATTAACGGTAACCTTATCTCAATTTATGGAACTTTCCCTATTTATTAGAAGAGCTATTTTTCATATGAAAAAGGCTTTGAAAGTCGTTTGGAAATAAGCTTAAAACCCTTTCTTATTTGTCATTTCCTGGGAATCAAATTCATACACAAAGACACTGGATTCTGACTCTAGTTCAGAATGAAGTACAGCGATTCCGCAACTATAATAAATAGCCCTATAAAAACCTGTATATACCCTGAGAAAAACGATTATTACCTGTTTAAG
>MFGV01000002.1 GCA_001778375.1 Candidatus Firestonebacteria bacterium RIFOXYD2_FULL_39_29 | reverse complement strand
GCGCTTAACAGTACTATTCAGGATGCCCTTGCCAGATACAAAAGAATGCAGGGCTTTAATGTCCTTTGGCTTCCGGGTACGGACCATGCAGGGATTGCCACTCAAAATGTAGTGGAAAAAGAGCTGAGAAAAGAAGGTAAAACCCGTCACGACCTGGGCCGTGAGGAATTTGTAAAAAAAGTTTGGGAATGGAAAGAAAAATATGGAAGTACAATTATAAACCAGCTCAAAACTATGGGTTGCTCCTGTGATTGGACCCGTGAACGTTTTACCATGGATGAGGGTCTTTCGAACGCTGTTAAAACTGTTTTTGTCGCGCTTTACAGGGAAGGTTTGATATACCGCGGAAATTATATAGTTAACTGGTGTCCGAGATGTCATACGGCGCTGTCTGATATAGAGGTGGAATACAAGGATACCAAAGGTCATTTCTGGCATTTAAAATATCCCGTCAAAGGGGAAAATTCCTTTGTAGTGGTGGCAACTACTAGGCCGGAGACCATGCTTGGGGATACTGCGGTAGCGGTAAATCCTAAAGATGAGAGATGGAATAAGTTTATCGGAAAGTCTATCCTTCTTCCTATCATGAACCGTGAAATAAAAGTAATAGGAGATGAAATGGTGGACATGGAGCTCGGGACCGGAGCTGTTAAGGTAACTCCCGCGCATGACCAGAATGACTTTACTATGGGAAAGAAACACGGTCTGGAAGAGATAATTATTATGGATAATTCCGCGGTGCTTAATGAAAATGCCGGAAAATATAAGGGCAAGGACCGTTTTACCGCAAGAAAAGAAATAGTGGCAGAACTTGACACTCTGGGGCTGCTTTTAAAAGTAGAGGACTATCAGCATTCCGTCGGGAGTTGTTCCCGTTGTGAGACTGTGGTAGAACCGATCATTTCTCTTCAGTGGTTTGTAAAGATGAAACCTCTGGCGGAGCCGGCTATCAGGGCAGTAAAAGATGGTAAAGTGAAATTTGTTCCCGCTCACTGGGAAGATACCTATTATCAGTGGATGGAAAACATCCGTGACTGGTGTATAAGCCGTCAGCTCTGGTGGGGACACCGGCTACCTGTCTGGTACTGTAAAAAATGTAAAGAAATAATTGTAGATATGACTGCTCCGGAAAAATGCCCTGCTTGCGGGGGTGCAGTTGAGCAGGATCCGGATGTGCTTGATACCTGGTTTTCTTCCGCGCTCTGGCCTTTTTCCACTATGGGCTGGCCTGAAGAGACAGATTTCTTAAAAAAATTCTATCCTACCAGCGTGTTATCCACTGCTTTTGATATTATATTTTTCTGGGTTGCCAGAATGATAATGATGGGAATAAAGTTCCGCGGTGAAGTACCCTTTAAAGAGGTTTATATTCATGCCTTGATCAGGGATTCGGAAGGGAAGAAGATGAGCAAATCCAAAGGGAACGTAATAGATCCTTTGGTGGTCCTTGATAAATATGGAACAGATGCTCTCCGTTTTACCCTTGGTGTGCAGGCGGCCCAGGGCAGGGATATTTATCTTTCCGATGAGAGGTTCGAAGGTTACCGTAATTTTGTAAATAAACTCTGGAATGCTTCAAGGTTCGTCCTTATGAATCTCGAAGGTTTTGACAGGTCGGTCATTAAACCGGAAAAACTTCAGCTTACCCTGGCAGACAGATGGATGCTCAGTAAGTTTAACCGTTTGGTGGAGGAAGTAACTAAAAATCTGGGTACCTATAATTTTGATAAAGCGGCACAAGGACTTTATGACTTTCTCTGGCATGAGTTCTGCGACTGGTATATAGAGCTGGCAAAACCGAGAATGAACGTTAAGAACCTTGATTCACTGAAAACCGTTGAAGGAAAGCATACCGCCCGGGAAACAGTTCAATTCATAATTTCTGATACCCTGGAAAAAACCTTAAGACTTTTGCATCCGTTCATGCCTTTTGTTACCGAAGAAATATGGCAATCATTACCGCACGAAGGTGAGTCTATAATGAAATCTAAATGGCCGGAAGCCGCCAGAGATGAGATCAAAAAAGATATTGAAGAAGAAATGGAGCTTGTTAAGAATATAATAAATGCGATCAGAAATGCTAGAAGTGAAGGAAAAGTTAATCCCGGAGTGAAAATTAGGGTGAATATCAAAACCAAAGACGAGGTATCGATAAAAGCGATTAATAACAGTCTTCATTATATTATGGACCTGGCAAAAGTTGAAAAAATAGAAGTCGGACCTTCCGTTCTAAAGCCTGAACTCTCGGTAACTGCAGTATTGCCAAAGCTTGAGATATTTGTTATATTAGAAGGGTTAATTGACCTTGGGAAAGAAAAAGAACGTCTTGCCGGGGAAATTGAAAAGATTACTCTTGAGATTGAAAAAGCAAAAGTTAAGCTTTCCAATGAGTCCTTTCTGCAGCGAGCTCCGGTCGAAGTAATAGCGATCGAGAAGAAGAAACAGCAGGATTATATTGAGAAGAAACAAAAACTTGAAGAGAATCTTGAAAGGATGAGAAAGTGAATTTTAGAAATATTATAAGAAGCGCTCTTACCGAAGATGTGGGCAGCGGGGATGTTACTACCGATACAATTGTTCCGGAAGGCCTTAAAGTAAAAGCAGAGATAGTTGCCCGTGAAGCGGGTATTATTTCCGGTCTTGTAGTGGCAAGAGAGGTCTTTACGGTTTTTGATCCGGATATTGAAGTCAAAGCAGAGGTGAGCGAGGGAGATAAAGTAAAGAATGGCACGGTGCTTTTGAAGCTTAAGGGAAGCGCCAGAACTATCCTTACCTGTGAAAGGCTTGCGCTTAATTTGATTCAGAGACTCTCCGGTATTTCCACTCTTACCGGTGAATATGTAAAAAAAACAAAACCCTACGGTGTAACTTTGCTGGACACCAGAAAGACCACCCCCGGGCTCCGCAATCTGGAAAAATATGCGGTAAAAGCCGGCGGAGGTGAAAATCACCGCGTAGGACTTTATGACGGTACGCTTATAAAAGATAATCATATTAAAATTGCAGGTTCCATCATAAAAGCCGTAAATATGATAAAAGCAAAATATCCGGGTGAGTTAATCGAAGTAGAAGCGCAGAACATGAAAGAAGTGGGAGAAGCTCTTAAGTCTAATATTGATGTTATTATGCTGGATAATATGAGTATTCCCGATATGAAGAAAGCAATTAAACTTATCAACAAAAAATGCCGGATAGAAGTTTCCGGCGGGGTGGATTTTAAAAGTATTGAAAAAATTGCCAGGCTTGGCGTTGATTATATTTCCGTCGGCGCGTTGACGCATTCAGCGAAAAGTTTGAATATTTCACTGGACATTTTAGGCTAGCAAAGTACTAATTACTAGTGACTAATGACTATTTAAGGAAGCTGTAAACAGCATATATAATAATCCTCCATAAATAGTAAGTAGTCATTCGTCATTAGTAAATAGGAGGCATTTTATGAAATGGGAAGTTGAAGTCTGGTACAAACCGGGTGTTACGGATGCGGTGGGTGATTCAGTTAAGAAAGGTGTCGGAGACTTGGGTATCTCCGGTGTGACTTCTGTGAAGACCGGACAGGTATATATTATAGAAGGAAAGCTTGATAAAAAGCAGATTGATAAAATATGCTCGGGGCTTTTAGCCAATGGTATTGTTCAGTTCTACAAAATAAAGAAAGCGTAAGGTTATATGAAAAATGTAAAAACTTTTGAAATTCTCAAAGCAAATGAAGAAAAACTTCTGGATATAAGTAAAAAGGGGCTTCTTTCCTTAAATCTTGCGGAAATGAAGGCGGTTCAAGCCTATTTTAAAAAGAAAAAAAGAAATCCCACTGATGTAGAGCTTGAAACTATTGCCCAGACGTGGAGCGAGCATTGCAAGCATAAAGCTTTCAGGGGAATTATAACTTATAACGGCAAGAAGATAGATAATCTTTTAAAACAGACGGTTATTAAAGCGACGAAAGAGATAAATAAAGAGTGGTGTGTTTCCGTGTTTACTGATAATGCGGGAATAATAAAATTCGACGAGGAAAATTGCGTAGCTTTCAAAGTGGAAACCCACAATCATCCTTCGGCGATTGAACCTTACGGCGGAGCAGGAACGGGTATCGGGGGAGTTATCAGGGATATACTCGGGGTCGGACTCGGAGCAAAACCTATCATGAATACGGATGTCTTCTGCTTTGGGCCTCTTAATTATCCGGAGGAGAAACTTTTAGAAGGTACTTTACATCCGAGAAGAATATTTAAAGGCGTGGTATCCGGAGTCCGGGACTACGGCAATAGAATGGGAATACCAACCAGTAACGGAGCCGTTATATTTGAAGAAGGTTATACCTGCAATCCTTTAGTTTATTGCGGAACCGTGGGTATAATGCCTAACGGTGCCTGCTTTAAAAAAGTAAAACCGGGCGATGTTATTGTTTCTCTTGGCGGTAAGACCGGGAGGGACGGAATTCACGGCGCAACTTTTTCTTCTATTGCTTTAGATAAGGATACTGAAGTAAGCGCGGTCCAGATCGGAAATCCTATAATAGAAAAGAAAACACAGGACGCTCTTATTCAGGCAAGAGATAAAGGGCTTTATAATTTTGTTACGGATTGCGGAGCGGGAGGATATTCTTCCGCCGTTGGTGAAATGGGTGAAGAGACCGGAGCTAAGGTCTATCTTGACAGAGTGCCATTAAAGTATCCGGGACTTACTCCCTGGGAGATCTGGGTTTCTGAAGCCCAGGAGAGGATGGTCTTTGCAGTTCCGATAAATAAGCTCTCGGAAATAATGAAAATATTCGAACGTGAAAATGTGGAAGCAACTATTATCGGGGAGTTTTCCGGCACAAAACGGCTTGAATTATTTTACGGCAAAGAAAGAGTTGCGGACCTGGATATGAAATTTATCCATGACGGCGGTCCTAGGTTTGAGCTGATTGCGGAATGGAAAGAAAAAGAAAATGCCGAACCAAGTTTTGTTTCTCCCTCTAATTTGGGAGATGCTTTGCATAAGATCCTCTCAGATCTGACTGTTGCCAGCAAAGAATGGATAATCAGGCAGTATGATCATGAAGTTCAGGGTGGTTCTATTATTAAGCCTATGCAGGGAGCTACGAATGATGGACCGGGAGACGCGGCAGTTACACGTCCGATACTTACTTCCTGGAAGGGTGTAGCTGTTTCAAACGGAATTAACCCCAGATACGGGATGATAGATCCTTATTGGATGGCTGCGTCAAATATTGACGAAGCGGTCAGGAATATTGTAGCTGTCGGAGGGGATCCGGACAGGATTGCTATACTTGATAATTTCTGCTGGGGGAGTCCGAATAAACCTGAAGAACTTGCGGGTATGGTAAGGGCTTCTTTAGCTTGCTATGATATCGCTGTTGCTTACGGAACGCCGTTTATCTCAGGTAAAGACAGCTTAAACAACGAATATGTTGATGTTAACAGCGGAAAAAAGATAGCCATACCGGGTACTTTACTTATATCTGCCATAGCGGTAGTTGAGGATGTAAGGGATTCCGTGACCATGGATTTCAAAGCAGAAGGCAATCTCATATATATTGTTGGCCGGACGTTGAATGAAATGGGCGGATCGATATATTTAAAACTGAATAACGCAATAGGAAATACAGTGCCGAGGGTCGATGCAAAGAAGGCAAAGAAAATATTTGATAAGATGCATAAAGCGATGAAGGCGGGGATGATCAGGTCCTGTCATGATTGCTCTGAAGGCGGTCTCGGTGTTGCGATAGCCGAAATGGCGTTTGCCGGAGGTATCGGCGCAAACATCTATCTGGATAAAGTGGAGAGAAGCGGAGATGTAAACAGGGATGATTATGTGTTATTTTCTGAATCAAACTCCAGATTTATTGTAGAGGTAGAGAAAAAAAATCAGGGGAAGTTCGAAACCCTCTATAAAGGATTTGAAATCTCCAACATCGGCGAAACCTTTGGTTCTAAAGTAATGGTCTATGGTCTTGATAATAGAGTGGTTGTAAGTGAAGATATTAATAGACTTAAGGATTCTTGGCAGAAGCCTTTAAGAAACCCTTAAAGGCTGAGGCTCAGATGTGCGGAAGCGTAGCAGAGCGGCAAACAGAGAAAAAAGCATTGAGCAAAGGAGTTGAGGGTTTGTAAAATATATAAATGACCCCCAACAAAGGAAGTTGAGCAAAGGTTTAAATATAGAACCTTAAACCCTTTGCGAAATCCGCCTAGGCGGAAGATGGAGTTATTATGTCAAAAAAAGCTAAAGTAATAGTGATACGCACTGCGGGGACAAATTGCGACTATGAGACTGTGACGGCGTTTGAACTTTGCGGGGCGGAGGTGGATCTTGTTCATATCAATCAGCTTCTGCGCAAAGAAGTTGATATTATGAACTATCAAATACTTGTCATTCCCGGCGGATTCTCTTACGGGGATGATGTTGCTTCCGGAAAAATACTTGCCAATGAGATACAGTACCGTCTGATGGAGGCAATTTCCAAGTTTGTATCGGCAAGGCGTCTTATAATCGGCATTTGCAACGGTTTTCAGGTTCTTGTAAAGACCGGACTGCTTCCCGGTATAGACGGGATTGATAAAAAAGAATATACCACTCTTTTTAATAATGATTCCGGAAAGTTCGAAGACCGCTGGATCTATTTAAAAAGCACTTCCAACAGGTGTGTCTTTACCAAAGGAATTAAAGAACAGATCTATCTTCCTATTGCCCACGGGGAAGGAAAGTTTTTAACGCTGGACAAGAAAACGCTTGATTATATAAAGAAAAACGACATGATAGTATTTAAATATGTAAATAAAGACGGTAACATCTCAGGTTATCCTGATAATCCAAACGGTTCGACTGAAGCTATTGCGGGTATCTGCAATCCCGGAGGGAATATACTTGGCATGATGCCTCATCCCGAAAGATTTGTAACCCGTTACAATCATCCGAGGTGGACCAGGGAAAAACTTCCGGAAGAGGGCGACGGTCTGGTATTATTCCGGAACGCTGTTGAGTTTGCCAAGAAAAAACTCTGATGAGACTCAAACTCCTTGCCTGTGAGGTCTTTCACAGGGAAATATCCCACTTTATCAGCAAATCAAAAAATATTGTAGATGTGGAATTCCTTGAAAAAGGGCTTCATGACAAATCCGATATCCTTCGAAAAAAACTTCAGGAAAAAATAGATGAAATTTCCTCAGGTAAAATTAAATACGAAGCAATTGCGCTTGCTTACGGCCTCTGCGGCAACTCCTCTGCCGGTGTAAAAGCCGGAAATGTCCCGGTAGTAATACCCCGGGTCCACGATTGCGCCGGTTTTCTTCTCGGTTCAAATAAAAGATACATGGAACACTTTAAAGATAATTTAAGCCAGCCCTTTACCTCTGCCGGTTATATGGAAAGGGGGGACTCGATGTTCCGCGAGGGTGAGTCCGATATGAAAGTTGCCGGAACTCAGGGCACTTACGACGACTTTGTAAAGATGTACGGGGAAGAGAACGCGAAGTTCATAATGGAATCCCTAAACCCGAAAAAACACAACGACAGCATTGTATACATAGAAACAGAAATAACAAAACATTTAGGCTATGCAGAAAAGACAAAAGAACTCGCCAGGAAAGAAAACCTGAAATACGTCGAATACCAAGCCGATCTAAGATTGCTGCAGGATTTAGTAGATGGGAATTGGTCTGATACAGAAAGATTTCTGGTAGTTCCGCCGGGTAAAGAGATTAAACCAAGCTATGATGAATTTGTGATAAAGACCTAAAAATAATCTCTCGTTTACAAGTTAGATGAAAAATTCTATTATTCTCTTGAAAACACTTGGTAAATACAGTAAAATCTAAATAGTTAATATAATAATTTAAGAGGAAAAAGCATGTTGCTACCAATAATCGATAAAAATGCAGGAAAAGTTCAGCAAGCACTAAATGAAACAGGTCTGAAATCATGAAGTCATTCAAGAAAATCAAAATCCATCTTTTGTTAAGTCTCCTCTCTATTTGTATTTTTCCCGTCAGCGCCGATGAGAATAAACAGATTTTAGCT
Organism: Candidatus Firestonebacteria bacterium RIFOXYD2_FULL_39_29; assembly: GCA_001778375.1. Lineage (NCBI taxonomy): Bacteria > Candidatus Firestoneibacteriota > Candidatus Firestonebacteria bacterium RIFOXYD2_FULL_39_29. Next base: position 1,458 of record MFGV01000002.1, on the reverse strand, counting down.
GGGCAAGTTTCAGTATTTCGCAGCGTGGAAGTGTATGTTAAGGGGATTTACAATTTTAAGTGGCTATTTGCGGAAAGCGCAGAGGTCAATGGAGATTTGTATCAGTGTGAGACCGTTCATACCGCCCAGATGCCTTGCAAGGCAGATGGATATTTAAGATTTTATATTAAAACAAAAATACCTGAATTTAAAAATATGTCTGAACAGATAATAGGCAGATTATTTGAGATATATAAGAGCACAAAAACAAAAGACGGCAAAAACTGGCTGCCTACACAATCATTAGTTTCGGATGATGGCAAGTTTTATCCATATTCAAAAGGTAAAAGATTTACCCGCTGGACTTCGCATCCCGTGCCGTATGATCAAAGTCGCGGCAAGTATTTTATCAAGTCGGCGGATTTTCCCGACGCATTTGGAATAGGAATGCTTCAGCTTTCAGAGAATGCAAATTATTTAAGTGAAGATCACAGAAAGAAGCTTGTTGAGATATTGGAAGGCGTAGTAGAATTTTGGAATAGTGAGTATATAGTAGTCAAGATCAACGATAGTCTTTATTATAGAACAGAGGATATATCGCCTGCAAATCCAACTTTGCAGAAAGATAAAATATCGTGGGGGTGTCAGGCGTCGGATATAATTTATTCAGTAAAAACATTATATAATTTAGGAGTAAATACCGACAAATATGACGAAAATTTGACATTGTTTTTAAAAACCTATCTGTCAGAAAGAGATAGGCATAGCAGTGATTTTAGAATTGATTATTTGGATGACAGAGTATTGGAGCTCTCTGAATATTTCAATAAGAAAAGTAAAAACCAGGATTTGACTAAAGAAGTATATGCAAAGCTTAAAGCTATTCATGAAAAATCCCCTGAAAAAGCAGTGTTTATGTTTGATGGGATAGTTGATGAATATTCAACGATCCCGTTCTTGGAAATATATCGAAAATTAGGGCTTAAAAATAAATTTATGAAATTATGGAAGGATATCTGGGATAACAATTTTGACGATGAACTTGGTATAAAAATACTTCCAGGTAGAAAAGGAATAAATGGTTCTGCTTATGCGGTATTAATTGACCAGTTATATCATGCATGGAAAGAAAAGATATTGACGGATGAAGAGTTCATAAAAGTGTTCAAAAGGTATTATGTCTTTAAAGGAAATCCTAAGAATTACAGGGATTTGGACGATTGGGTAATAGAAACGGGAGAGTTGTTGGATGGCAAAATACCGAATTGGACGGCAACTCCTTATGATTTTTACCCCGAGAAAATTGAAACAGAGCATTATTATGGCTATGAGCCGCAGGGTTATACTACAGATAGGATACCTTTTGGAGAAAAATCAAAAGAAAGAGAAGCAAGAGAATGTAATATATATACCCAGTATGTCGCTCCGTATGAAATCCATGCAGAAAAGTCAAGGTATGGGAAAGCAATGAGTTTTAAT
>MFGV01000001.1 GCA_001778375.1 Candidatus Firestonebacteria bacterium RIFOXYD2_FULL_39_29 | reverse complement strand
TTAGAGGTAAAAGTTCAGATTTTTCAAGAAAGGAGGTTTTGTAACCAAGGATGCTCGCTACTTCTCAAACACAACATTTGACATTAACTCGTCTGGTAATTACCGGAGTAAAACCAATAAGGTATTCCATGCACTCATACTTACTAAGCAAAAAATATCCGTCGGCTAATGCAGGAAAAAATATAGTGACAAATGCTTCTCAGGATAAAGGAACAGCTGATATTAAACTCGATGCATCAAAATCAGCGGCTTTAAACGGCGGTAAAATTGTTGAATATGAATGGGCCATCGAGGATAAGCCGGCGAATAAAGTTGTTTCAAAAAAAGAAATTGATCTGATTCAACTGCCTATTGGCAAACATAAGGTAATGCTGAAAGTAAAAGACAACAGCGGATTTGAGTCTTTTGACAGAGTTATTGTTACGGTAAATCCCGGCGGGCTTTTCAAGTTTAACTTTGCGCCTAATGAAAATCTTACGCCGCCGGAATATACGGTTGCAAACGGTATTTTTAATGAAAAAGACGGATTTGGATGGGATAGCCAGGTGTCTATTTATAAAGAAAGTACGGTTCGTTACGGTCTCAGGATAGAAGGTGATAGCGCATCCGTTCCCAATAAAGAAAAAAAGGTTTTTAAAGTAAAAGCCCCGAACGGAATGTATAAAGTTTCTTTCGGTGTAGGAAATCCGTACAGCGAAAATGGTGAGCAGCATTTGTCTTTTGGCGGCGGAAAAATAAAACTTGATATGATTTTGGCGAAAAGCTTAACTGTCGCATTTGTGCACATTCCTGTTGAAGTGAAAGACGGGTATTTTACAATGGAAGCGGGAGGCCGGGGTACCGGGACAACTTCTATCGGGTATCTTTGTTTGGAACCGTCTTTGAGCACTATTAAACCTTATGAGGTGAAAGCAGCTATTGATAGTATTTCAAAACTGGGAAGAGTGGGCTTTTCCGATAAATTGCCGGCTCCCTATTCAAATGGTTTAAAGTTTTGGAATGCTGAAATGAAACCTTTAAAAATGCCTGTTGTATCTTCTATACAACTTCCCGGTATCGAAACGGATCTTGCGGGAGTACCTGCAGGCTCAAAAAGGGAGTTTAACCTGAAGCTGGATTCAAAATGGCTTGCTGTTAATTTAGAAGATAAAAGATGCTGGCTGGATATAGGATTGACAGCGCCTTCAGCCGTAAACGGACCGGTTTCTATTAGTGTCGAAGGTAAGGAAGTATTTAAAATCGAATCTATTCCGGAAAAAACAATTATGCGGATACGGAATATTTTATTTCCAACCTTGCCTTCCGGCGCCGTTAATTTTACTGTCACAAACGGTGATCCTGTAAATATAGTCGGGGTAGGGTATGTAAGGGTAGAGCCTTCGTCTTATGGTTATATATTTACGCGTAAATTTCCCTGGTGAGTAGAAGTAAATTATAATATTTTGGAGGAATTATGCAAAAATGCAGAGTTCATAGCACTATATGGCAAAAAACAGCGGAGATTGCTGTATGTATTGTTGTTGCTTTGGTTTTTCACCTGGGTGAAAATGCATTTGCGCAAAAGCCGTCAGAAAAACCGGTAAAAATAACTGCTATTAAATTAATAAAAGAAAAACCGTCTATTAAAAAGACCGATAAAGGGTTTGAAATATCGTTTAAACTTGAAAAAGCTACAGATGTTACAGTCCGTATTGTTAATGGAAAAGGCGAGGTTGTCCGCCATCTGGCAAGCGGTTTGGTAGGCGGGGATAAGGCGGCAAAACCTTTTCAGCCGAAATCTCTCTCCCAGAATATAATTTGGGATGGAAAAGATGATGACGGAAAGAATATAGCTGTTAATTGTAAGGTATCTGTCAACGCTGGCGTGAATGCGAAGTTCGATAAGTTCGTTTTGTGGGAGCCGGATGCGTTTATTGATATCGGAGCAATTACCGAAAACTCTAAAGGAGAATTGTATGTATCGAGTAAATACTCGGTACACGATTCAGCTTTACGTGTTTTTGATAAAAATGGAAAATATGTTAGGCGAGAATGGCCATACAGCCCTGCAGTAAAAGGGGTTTCGGAATTTTACAAGAGTCAATTTAAGGCAAGAGGAACACCTTCTCCGGCAGGAGTGCCTGATTACGAAGGAAATATTGTTCCCTTATCAGTGAATCATTCGGCGGCGTATTATTTTTATACGCAAGCTACTGGTATGGGTGCAAGTCCTTCCGGTATTGTATTTGGTAATTGGTGCTGGGAAGGAGATGGTGGAGTACCCTTGTGGGTAATGAAAAATGGAGTTCCTTACGATGCATCTCTGATTAGAGCTCCCTGGGCTGTAGGGGCAAAGGCAGGATCACGTGAGATCAGAGTTGCCATTGGTCCGGAAGGTGATTTTTACATCACTGACAGCAATATAGGTGTTTTGGCGCATCTTAACGGCGCAACTATGGAACCGGTAAAAAGTTTTGCAGGAGATTTCATTATAAAACTTCAATCTCCAAGATCTGTTGCAGTCCGGCCAAACGGGAATATTTGGGTAACGGATAATAGTGGTTTGACTGTTTTTGATAAAGAAGGAAAAGTCATAAAAAACAATAAGGATTTAAATGGACAGCTCGGAGCAAATCTTAAAACTGGGGCGGTTTATCTTCTAAAAGGTACTAAACTTCAGAAAATTGAGTCCTCGGAAACTTTTGCCGTAACTGCGGAAGTCTCCATCCCTGAAAAGAGCGGTCAGATCGCTGTGGATTCTGAAAATAGCATAGTTTGGATAATGAATGGAGCCGGAAAGGATACGCTGGTCAGAGCTTTAGACAAAGGGAAAAGTTTTGAATTAAAGATCATTAAAGGACAAAAAGAATCAAGTGTTTCCTTCCCTATGTATCCCAGTGTGGGAGCCGGAAAACTTTATTGCGCCAGTCATGACCAGGGCGGAGTTTTTGTCAGTGACATTGACGGAAATAATTTTAAAGCTATATTTAGCGGTGTCCCGCAAGAAGAAGGCTCCGGGAATTCCTGCGTAGATAGTGAAGGAAATTACTATTTGGCAATTCAACCGGGCTGGAAGGGCGCTGATAGTATTTATAAATACGATCCCAAAGGTAATAAACTTAAGTTTGGGGAAAAAGATAAAATAACAGTTGAAACCGATGTTAAAAGTGTAAGAGGTGTAGCGGTTGGACAGAATAAGGATATTTATCTTTCAGTGATAACTGCTAACACCAGGCCGAACGAAGAAATAAAGCCGTTTTTAGGGAAAATGATGCCTATGGTTGTAAGCCGGATAGATGTTTATGATAAAGAAGGTAATTTAAAAGAAAAAGGTAAAGTAAAATTAATAGATGAGTATAAAATATTATACATGGGCAGTAATCAGTACGGGTTTTATTATCATAATGGCCGCGGGGTGTCTAATGGTGTAGCTGTTGCAAGAGACGGAAGTATTTACACGATTGATGCGTTTGGGTCGAATGGAAACCCGACAGTGGGTAAATGGTGGACAAATAAAAGTTTGCCGGAACCTGAAAGATGGCGCTATTCTAATGAAGCCAAGCTTGTGAAATTTCCTCCAAAGGGCGGAGAGAAGACTCCAAGTAAATCAGACGCAGAATGGGAGCATGCGGGTGTATCAGGAACTGCGGGTTGGAATTGCAGTGCTTATGAATGTGCAACTGCCCAAATTGCAATAGATGAAGATGATAGAGTATGGTGCCATGATGCGGCGCTTTACAATGTAAAAGCTCTGGATGCCGCCGGTAATTTAGTATTAAGAGTCGGAGTTTACGGAAACGAAGACTGCAAAGGCGGCGGAGGGAATAAGAAGCTTGAAGGTACGAATATAGTGATAGATCCCGAGGTCCCGCTTTCCCGCCCTACAGGTGTTGCCATATGGAAAGATATGCTATTTATTACGGATGAATACGCAAACCGTATTGTCCGCTGTAATCTGGTTTACGCAGACAAAGAAGAAGTTGAGTTGAAGTAATTAGACTTTGGTAATGTATTTGATTGACGAACCCTGTCCTAATGGAACAGGGTTTATCAATCGTTTTAAAATCGCCCAATTAAAAGGAGATTAAGAGCTTGAAAAACACATCCGCTCAAAGACCCAAATTCTTTTTTGATCAAAACGATATAAAGTCAATTATTAGTATTTTAAAAAGTAAATTTCCTGAGAATATTAAGGAAACCTTAAGAATTGCTGACCAAGCTTGCAAACGCAGATATTATTATCACAGGATAAATATTAAATTTGATAAGACCATAAAATGGAGTCTTATTCCTAAAAGAGAGATTGAATGGAATTGCTGCATAAACCGCCATAATGAGTGGCTGCATCTTGCAAAAGCATATCTTTACACAAGAAATAATAGATATATGAATGAATTAAAGTACTTAATTAACTCCTGGGTAGATGCTAATCCATATCCAAATAAATATTCAAGAGAAAGTATCACCTGGAGGTTGATAGATGCCGGCATAAGGGCGAGGAACTGGGTATGGACAATATTATTGCTGTCAAATGAACCGCTTTTTGAAGATCAAACAAAGCTAAAGATGATAAATGCGCTTAAAAATCATGCTGAATACCTGTATAAGTATTATAAATATGGATCACCGAATAATCACAGGGCGATGGAGATGGAAGGATTGCTGGAAATAGCAATAATGTTCCCCGAGATGCCGGATGCTGATAAATGGAAAACAAGAGCTGTAAATTTATTAAAAGAAAATTTTGTAAAGAATGTATATTCTGACGGGGTTCAATGGGAGATGAGCCCAAGTTATCATATAGGATGTCTAAATTGGTATGGAGAGCCATTGATATTAGCCGAAAGAAATAAGATCAAAATGCCGGTTGAATATATTTCAAGATACAAAAAAATGTTTGACTTTTTGCTGGACCTTAGCTTGCCTGATGATAAAGTTCCTGCTTTTGGGGATTCAGATTACAATTATGACAGTGTAAAAATACCTCTCGCATTAGGCGCTTTGTTATTTGAAGATCCATTTTTAAAACCAAAAAGCGAGTTTGATCCTGAGCTTTTGTGGTTGTTTGGTAAAAATGCCTTGAAAGATTATTTAAAGATCAAACCTGCAAACAAGAAAGCATTAGATTCTTCTTTTGATAAAGGTGGGATATATGTCTCACGTTCCGATTGGAGCAGGAAAGCCAATTATTTAGTATTTGATTGCGGTCCATTAGGCGGATGGCATGGCAACATTGATCTGTTATCATTTTGTTTGTCTGTTAACGGAAAACCTTTGCTGATTGATCCAGGAAGGTTTACTTATATTGATAATAAATGGAGGAGATACTTCCAAAGTACACCTGCTCACAATACGGTGACGGTGGACAATATGGACCAATTTATTCAAAGTTGGAAGGTAAGGAATAGAAAAGAGTATACTATGCTTGAAGATAAAGTTATTTCTGATATAAGGATATTAAAAGCAGAACATTACAGATATAGAAAACTAAAAGATCCTGTAACCCACACAAGAGAGATAGTATTTAGTAAAAATCATTTCTTGCTTATCAAAGACAGTTTTACGGCAAAAGGCAGGCATAATTATAAACAATATTTTCATTTTGCTCCTTCAAAAGTCGAAGTAAATGGCAGAGTTGTTAATATTAAATCAAACAATCTAAAAGTAAAGTTGTTTAACAATGACGGGGCTAAGATAAAATTAGAAAAAGGATGGGTGTCTCCGGCTTACAATAAAAAATATAAAGCGCCTGTTATATATATTTCGAAAGATATAAAAGGCAGCGGTGATATAACAACATTAATTCGCTTTTGATTTTAAAGCTTTGATCAATAAAACTATTTACACGTGCGAAACAGACTATATTGTTTTACTCCAGCCTGCTAAAAACATTATTATAAAATACTCATAAATGCCAGATATTCCACCAAATAAAGGTATTACTTACTGTAATTAACCGGAAAATAATGTTAATATTAATCAGATGTTTTAGTGAAAGGAGGATATGTGCTTAAAATAATAAGAGGTCTAATGATAGGTGCAATTGTATTTTGTATGTCTTCTTACGGCGCTGATGAAGGTGATAAGGGTGAAAAGATTGAAAAAACTGGGTGGGTAATCTATAAACCGGCAAAAGCTCATATTTCCTATGAGCATGCGGCAAATGAATTAGCGCGTTACATCAAGGAAATGAGCGGGGTGGTAGTTTCCATAAAGACAGACAAGGAAGCAAAACCTGAGGACAAGGTAAGATTAATTATCGGAGACAGTGCGGTAAATTATTTAACAAAGGACTTAATATCAAAAGGTAAAATTTCCGTTCCGAAAAATTTGGGTGAGGGCGGATATTTTATTAAGAGCGTAATTGATGACGGCAGAACAAATATTGTGTTTGCAGGAACAAGGGGCAGAGGTGCGATGTATGCGGTCTATAACTATCTGAGAAAATATTGTGATTGCGGATATTTCAGGGACGGGGATTATATTCCCAAAAAAATAAATATTCCGGTTAAGAATATCGATTTTTCCGACATACCTGTTTTCCCTATAAGGGAAGGATTTGCGTTTCCGGCTCACAAAGGGCCTATGTCAAAATATTCTAATTGCTGGGATTTTGAGTACTGGAAATTATGGGCGGATTTCTCGGTGAAAACAGGAGCAAATGTCCTGCATCATTATATCCGTTGGGGTGATATTCCGTATAAAGTATTAGATAAACTTGATATCAACGATGCTGTCGGGCGGGCGGGGGATGTTTTGGCGCCTAAAGACAGATCAGAGCTTAATAGAAAGGTATTTGATTATATAAGAAGCCTTGATGTCGAAATATGGTATGGTTTTGGCGGTGAATGGGGTTTAATGCCGAAATCCTTTGATAAAGCGTATCCTGGGCATGATTTGATCGGAGGTAATCTTTTAAAACCTGAGGATAAGGAATTCGATTCAATTATGAGAAAAGTATGGTCGGAATTTATAAAGGAATTTGGAAAAGCAGACAGGTATTTTATCATCTATCATCCGGAAGGTCAGGCCGATATGAGATATGATGCTTATGATAAAGCCGTTAAGCTATTTAGAGAGCTGGATCCTTCTTCTAAATTTATGTTTTGGAGCTGGGATCTGGACTGGGGAACAGGAAATAAAAACATAGAAGAATTTAATAAAAGGCTTCCTAAAGATGCTTTAGTTCAGGATCAATCCGGAGTAAAGCGGGGTCTAAAATCTGAGGATAATCATTTTGGCGGCAGAGATTGGATGCATTGTGAAAGATCTATAGGAGAGTTTTTCTCAGGAGACAGATTAGGCAAAGGTTTTGGTCCTTTCATGGGTGATCGTATAATAAATGACGGGGTGTCTGCTGAGAGTAAGATACCAGTCGGATGCAAAGGTGCTACTTTTTATAATGAGCTTGATTCCGGGAATTTTCTTGTTTTCTCCCTGGCTATGGATACCGAGTGGAATCCGGGTAAAACAAAGAAGTCTTTTGACAGCGGGGAATGGCTGGACAGATATATAATTGAAAGGTACGGAAAAGAATCTGCAAATAATATGGGAGCAAGTTTAAAAGAAACTTTTAAAGCAAATCTTGGAGATGATAAATATCTCGCAGGGGAAGACAAAATAATAGATAATGCCGTAAAGCTGGCGCTAAAAGAAAAAGAAAAGCAAAAAGACAATCAACGCTATGTTTATTATATGTATGATATAGTAACACAGGCGCTTTCGGATTGCGGTCAGGCGAAATCTCAGCTTATAACTGATTCTTTTAGTAAAGATCCGAAGTCTTCCGATACAAAGGTGTATCTTGATAAAGCTAAAGAATACATAGAAATGCTGAAAGATATTATGGCTAGCCAGGATCGCGATAAATTGAGTGTAACTTTTGATAGTATTACTTCCAGATCTCCGACAGCTGATAAAAATCAGGTAGCTTTGGCAATAGGTGCGCGAAACTATACAATTATTACTTATGAAAAATGGTACCTTAATTTTTACAGACCGTATGTTGTGACGTTAAAGATCCTTGAGGAATCAATAGCTCAGGGAAAACTGCCTGCTAAAACTGAAATTGATGCCACTTTAAAAAAAGAGATCAGACCTGATTGGAATTACTGGAATCCGAAAAGCATTAAAGAAATAGGCAGTTATAAACCGAAAAAAGATACATTAACTCTTATTGAAGAAGCGGTAAATAAAAATATATTTATCGTAGGAAAATAATATTGGTTGAACAACGTGAATATTTGTATGATTACAACTCACACAAAATATATGTATTATTGTGAGAGTAATGCAGTAAAAGTATTAAAATATCAGGAGGAAGAATGAAAAGGGTTTTGTTTGTTTTAGGTATACTGTTTTCTTTGATTATTAATAGTTTTGCGCAGGAAGCTAAGAAGGCAGACGCAGGTGAGAGTCCAAATGCAAAAGATTGGGTAATTTATCAGCCGTCAACCGGGCATTCTGCTTATAAGACTGCAGCAGAAGAACTTGCGAAATATATCAAGGGAATGACAGGCGTAAATATTCCTATAAAAACCGATAAAGATACTTTGACAGGCAAGTTTAGATTTATAATAGGCGGGTCGGATGTTAATAAGATTGCTAAAGATTTGACGACTAAAGGTTTGTTGTCAATTTCTGCTGATTTGGGTGATGGTTATATTGTAAAAAGCATAAACAGCGTTGAAAGTACTAATATAGTTTTTGCGGGTCTTAGACCCAGAGGAACTCTTTATGCGGTTTATGGATACTTGCGGAAGCAATGTGAGTGCGGATTTTTCAGAGACGGAGAATTTGTTCCTAAAAAAACAGTTATACCGGTAAAAGGAATAAACATAATTGATAAGCCTGCATTTCCGTACAGGGAAGTATTTGCATTCTCATTTCATTATGGACCTATGGCTAAGTACTCTTCCATGTGGACCTGGGAGTATTGGAAGTTATGGATTGATCATTCCGTGAAAACCGGAGCAAATACCTACGGGTTCTGCTACTATCCAGGAACTTTTATGGCGGGAGAGGTATTTTACAAAGCTTTTCCTGAGTGCGATCCCAAGAATGAAAAAGGTATGGTGTATTCACCAAAATATCAGATGGAGTTGACAAAAAAAGTTCTGGATTACATCAGGAGCATGGATATGGATACCTGGTATGGTGTTTCACTGGGAGGAGTTCAGAATTCTTATTTAACTGCGCATCCGGATTTAAATTATGCAAGTAAGGGCAGTGCTCCGGGGTTTCATGGACAGGCGTCAACCATTTCTGTGAAGGATCCGGTGTTTGAGACAGCAATGACAAAACTTTGGTCTGAGTTTATAAAAGAATTTGGAAAAGCGGATTATTATTTCCTGCAATATGCGCATGAACAGCGTTCGGATGAAAGATATGACGCCTATGATGCGGGTGTTAAAGTTTTTAAGAAAATTGATCCTAAAGCAAAATTTATATTCTGGACCTGGGATCTGGACTGGTCGCCTGAAATAAAAGATCCTGTTGAGCGTGAGAAAATGTTTAATGCCAGGCTGCCTAAAGATGCGTTTATTATGGATCAGTATGTCAGCAGAACTCACGGTATCGGAGCTAAAAAACCGTTTGAAGGCAGAAAGTGGTATCATGTCAACAGGTTTGGGGAGTTTCTCCATGGTGATAGGTTAGCTAAAGGAATAGGATTTAGAGGTAAAGCTATTATTCCGGAAGCATTAGGAGCTTATAATTCTATTTCCGAAAATTGTCAGGGTAATAATTTTTATGATGAACTTGATTTTGGAAATTTTTTGGCATTGCAATTAGCCAGAGATTGCGCCTGGAATTCAAAAATAGCGGCAGAGGCCTTCAACTCGGGTGAATGGGTGAAAAGATACGCTCTTGAAAGATATGGAAGTGTTTCCGTTGAAAATATGGCAGCCAGTATAAAAAAGAGTTTTGAAGTTGAAATAAATGGAACTCTTGGAATTCATCCCGGAGAAAACAAGGATAATAAAGGTGAGACAAAAGACGTTTTACAGAGAGCTAGAAAGGCAAATGATATCGTAGTGGAAGCCATAAAATTGGCGTTAAAAGAAAAAGATAAACAAGCGGGAAATCAACTGTATACAATATACCTTTATGATTTGACTACCCAATGGTTGATGGATTTAGGTTATTATAAATATTTATTGGCCTCAACAGCTGTTAAAGCAGATCCAAAAACATCAAAGAAGCAGTTGGATAATTTTAAGATTTATATTGAGATGTTAAAAGATATCATGGCCAGTCAGGATAGAGATAAATTAGGGATAACTGTTGACAATGTACTGGCTGCCGATCCCAAAGCCGATTATCGTAATTTCGAAAGGATGATAGGAAGATGGCATTACTTTGTGATAAGTTATGATAAATGGTATGTTGATTTTTATATGGCAGGTAAAAATATTATAGCTAATTTGGAAAATAATGGAACGGGAACAGCAATAAAAAAACCCGAGCCCTGGTGGATGTTCAACGCTTATAAGTCATATAAAGAATTTGGGACATATAAGCCAAAGAAAGGAACGATCGAACTTATTGAAGATGCATTCAGTAAAGGGGTTTTTGATTTAGAAGAGTAAACAGCTGGTAAACATGTGCAGCTTAAACGCATTAGGCGGGATGAAGCTGCGTATATTAACGAAGGGGACTTTAATTTGTTATGAGTAAAAATAAGTATTTACTTTTCTTTCTCTTTGTCGGCCCGGCTTTTTTACTTTATGCTTTATTCTGCCTTTATCCTGCTATTGCCGGAATATTTACAAGTTTAATGCAATGGGACGGGTACAGCAATACAAAATATTTTATCGGTCTGGGGAATTTCAAGAAAATAATATCATCGGATTCTATATTTTATACCGCTCTTAAAAATAATGTATTTTTAGTGGTCGTTCCGGGTCTGATACTATTTATATTCTCTTTCTATATCGCTAACATCCTTAGGGATGAAAAAGTAAAAGGAAGAGGCATATTCCAGTTCACCTATCTGTTTCCCAATATACTTGCCGGAACGGTGATTGCGTGTCTCTGGTCTTTTGTATATAATCCTTCATTTGGAGTTGTAAAAGGAATAATAAATTCAATTGAAAAAGTATTAAATGTAATAGGTTTGGATAATATTTCAAGACTGTTAAATTTGACCGATCTTGCAAATCAAGCGTGGTTATCTCCTCAATATTTTATATGGGCGCTCGTTCCCATAATAGTGTGGGAAGCAACAGGATTTTATGTTATCCTTTTTCTGGCAGGAATGCAGAATATTTCCACGGAATTGTTTGAATCGGCTAAAATAGACGGGGCAAACGAATGGCAGATATTCTGGAATATTGTGTGGCCTGAAATAACCCCTATTACGGTGACTGTTGTTACGTTTATTGTGATATCAGGTATGAAGATATTTGATATTATTTGGGTTATGACCCAGCAATATGTCCCGACCAATAACCAGGTTCTTGCCACCTATATTTATCAACTGGCATTTATGGAAGCAAATATGGGGTATGGTACTGCAATAGCGGTGATACTGCTTATAATTACCATGGTATTTGTATATTTAGGGCAGATATTGTTTAAGGAGAGAAACTAATGCAAGACGGGAGAAATTATCTTCATAAAACAGTAAGGACTCTGGTTTATATCAGTTTGATCCTCTGGCTTTTAATAGTTACGCTCCCTATGATATGGCTTTTTTATAGTTCCTTTAAGCCAAGTGTGGATATTATGGCTAATTCCTGGAGCCTTCCAAAAGCGTTTGATCTTCGGAATTACAGTAATGCCTGGGAAAAGTTTAATGTTGGAAGTTATTTTATCAATTCTCTTGTCGTAGTTGGGGCAGCCCTTTTTATGACAACTCTTGTCTCTTCCATGGCGGCATACGGATTGACCAGATTGAAGATCAAAGGCAGTAAATTTGTATATTCAATTTTTATTTTAGGTATGATCGTCCCGACAGCTTTAACGTTAGTTCCGCTTTTTGATCTTTTAAAAAAACTATTTCTTTTAAACTCGCTTTTTGGACTTTCACTGGTTTACGTTGGTGTCAGTATACCTTTTTCCGTACTTGTGCTGTACGGTATTTTTATATCCTTGCCGGAGGAGGTAAGAGAAGCAGCAAAAGTGGACGGCGCTTCGGAATGGCAGACGTTCTGGCATATATTTCTGCCTATGGCAAGACCGGGAATAATTACAGTGGCTATATTTAATTTTATAGGCATGTGGAATGATTATTTATTGGCGCTTGTAACTCTTATTGATCCGGAAAAGCAGACGTTACAGCTGGGGATTGCAAATATGGTTGTTGCGTTGAACTATAAAAGCGACTGGGGAACATTATTTGCTACTCTGGTTTTAACGATACTTCCGGTACTGTTGATATATGCGTTTGTGCATAAAAAAGTAGTCGAGGGGATGCTTATGGGCTCGGTTAAAGGATGAAAAAATTATCGCTTTCAAACATATTATTGATATTGATGTTGGTTTTTCTGGTTGCAATATTATATATTGATATTTTTAAATTCAAAAAGATTATCTTTAAAAAACATATTATTGAAGTAATGTATTATTACGGCGGTTATGGCACCGAGCTTTTGGAAACGGCGGCGAAACAATTCGAGGAAATTAATAAAGATGTGAAAATTAATATTTGGGTCAGTCCCAGGATATCCGACAAGATAAGACTAAAGCTTCTGGCGGGGGAGCCGCCGGATATTATATATCCCGGGGGTTTGGATCTTGATCAACTGATAAGGGACGGATATTTTTCCGATTTACAGCCGTTGCTCTCAGCTCCGTCATACGGGAAGGATAAAGGAAAATGGGAGGATTCTTTTTATAAAGGAATTTTTGAGAAATACCGTGTTTCAGATAAAACATACGGATTACCTGTTTATTTTGATACTTTCGTTTTCTGGTATAATAAAAATATTTTTAAAAAATACAATATATTGCCGCCTAAAACCTGGAAAGAGTTTGACGAAGCCTGCAGTAAGTTAAAGTCAAATGGAACGGTTCCGATAGCTTTGCAGGGAAGGTATATCGGGTATCTTGGTGGAGTGTTTCTTGGCTTATTAGTCAGGATGGAATCGACAGAATTTCTGGAATCAGCTTTAAGATTGGATGAAGGGGCTTGGGATACTCCTTCTGTTATAAAGGTCGCCGGTCTAATACAGTATTTTTTTAAAAAAGGCTATTTTCAGGAGGGTTGCCTGGGAATGTCCCATACAGAAGCGCAAATGGAATTTTTGCAGGGAAGAGCGGCAATGGTATTTTGCGGTACCTGGTTTCCCGGTGAAATGAAAAATGTAATACCCGAGGGTTTTGAGTATTCAACATTTGCAATACCCTCTGTTAAAAGTGACAGGGATATTAAAGGTGATTCAACGGCTATGGGTGTGGGAGCTCAATATTTCTTTTTATGCAATAATTCAAAAGAGCCGAAATTGGCCGGAGAATTTATTAAATTTATGTGTTCTCCCGGGATAATGTCTTCTTTTGTTAAAAATAACGAGGCATTAACCAGCATGCCGGAAGCAAATAAAATAACGCCTAAGAGCCTTAAAGGAGTTGTAAATGTGCTTGATAATGCAAAATTTTACAGCCATACAGCCAAAGGAAATCCATATCCGGGTTGGGACGGTATCTTTAACAGCTATTTGACGGAACTTGTTACGAGGCCTATGGGAAGCAATGTATATAAGATAACGCCTGAAGAGTTCGCAAAAGAATTGGAAAAAAAAGCTGAAAATCTCCGAAAATTCAAGAAAAGCAATTAATTCATTTTGATCCGAAAAACAAATATTATACAAACCGGGAGGCTCTAATGAAAATCTCAATATTAATCGGTATTGTTTCTGCAATTTGTTTTAGCGCTTATTGTGAAGACAAACTGTTGACTGTGGATTTGGTTGATAAGGGTAAGGTTTTACCCGGATTTAAAATAAGCGGGGATTTTAAACCTGATTCAGTCTTGCCGGGAGTGGATAAAAAGGCGGTGAAAGTGATCCTTTCCGGTAAAGAAGAATATCCCGGATTTGCCGTATTGTTTGATAAACCAAAAGACTGCAGCGATTTTACTTCTTTAAAGATTGAACTATATTTGGAATCTGAAGAGAATATTCAGTTCTCTTTGCGGGTTGACAACGAAAAAAGTACGGACGAGAATTATCAGTCCCGTTTTAATCTTGACGGAAGACCCGAACTAAATTTAAATTCAGGTTCTTCTCTTCTTCGTTTTTCAATGGAAAGAATGATCAATGGAGTGGTTAATAATGCAGGTTTTGATGTGAAAAGCATAAATAAAGTGGCGATATTTTCGGGGAAATTAAATAAAGACGCGGTAATTTATATTAAGAGAATATGGTTTGAAAAAGTTCCTGTTCCTGCTTCTTCCGAATTTGTAATTGCGGATTTTATGAAAGATGACGGTTTTACAAAGTGGCATGCTTCTTCTGATGAGTTTGAGGTCACTAAAGAAATAGATTCAACAAAAGGGAGGCTCTGCAGGGTTAAAACAGCTTTCGCTTCAAAAAAATATAAAATGTGCGGTATAATTGCCAAAACTCATGAAAAAACCGATTGGCAGGTTTACGATAAACTTGTTATCTCTTTTTATAACCCACGTAAGGATGAATCGCTTACAATGGGATATGATATCAGGGATAATATTGATAAAAAAGTTAATTACCGTTTTAATGTAAGAAGCGGCGACACAGAAGTAGAGCTTCCTTTGTCAGGCGCAGAGACAGCCGATCTGGAAAATATTATATATTCTTTTATGTGGTTCCGCCAGGAGGCAGAGGAATATAACATTTATTTAAAGAAAATTTATCTGAAAAAGTCCCCCGGAAAACGCGTAATACTAATTGACCCGAACAACAATGATAAAAAAGGGCTGGATTATTGGAAGATAGATTTAAAGAATTTTTATGACAGTAGGGGGGATAGATTAATTGCTGATCTTACAGTTGCCGGAAAAAACAATGGAGAACCTGTCATTTTCAAATGCCGTCCTCTTACAAGAAAATCCTACAACTACACAATACCTGAAAATATAGCTAATTTATGTGATAAGAAAGAAAAATGTAAAGCATTAGGTTGGTATATTAATCACGGCGAAACACTGGTGTTTTATATTGACGTATTACCTTCGTTTGTTGACGGAGTATTGACACTTAAGCCTGCCAAAGGCCTGGGTGTATACTAGCTCCCTTGCTAAATTAAGATAATTCAAAGGAGGATAATATATGAAGATCAATAACAGGTTTTTCGTATTTTTTCTGTGTTTCCTGTCAATATATTTGAATTTTAAAGTATTTGCCGTTACCGGGTCAATTTCGCCTGAAGATCTGGATGAAATATACGGCTGGCCTTCTGTTTCAGTTCCAACGACAAAAGCCCCAAAGCTTGATGGAATATTGGATGATGATTGCTGGAAGAAATCAAGACCAATTACAACCCGAATGATGGTTTTTCCTGATTATCCGGAATTAAAAGAAAACAAAACATTCATAAGATTGGTCAGTGATAAGGAAAATCTGTATATTGGTTTTGAATGTAATGATTCAAATATGGAAAAAGTTGGAGAAAATGACACCGTTGAAATGTTTTTAGATCCGGAAAGGACGGAGGATTACAAGTATTTTTAGATAATAAACTCAAAAGGTGAAACTGTCCTGCTGCAAAGAAAAATGATACCAGTTGGAGTCCTGCCGGAATCAAAACAAAAACAAATCTTGGAAAAAGTTCCTGGACTTTAGAGGTCGCAATTCCGTTTTCTTATCTTGGAATTAAAGGGGAGTTTTCGAAAATATGGGGTGCGAATTTCTAGAGGGAAATAGCGCAGGAAAAAGATCAGAAAAAAAGATATACCCTCTGGAGCCCAAATGCCGAAATTGACGGAAGCCATGTCCCCCATCTTTTCGGGAATTTAGTTTTAGAAAATGGAACGGCAGTTCCTCAAAAAGTATTTGACAGTCTGATGAGATCAGGAATATCTGCTGAAAAACCGATTTAACTCTTTGGCCTGCTCAAACTGAGAAATTTACTGAAGCGACACTAAAATAGGAAATTATGGCAATAAAGATTCCCTGAGAGTCATCGGTAATACCGTGGATTCGGACATGGGATTGGGTTGGCCGATTGCAATTTGGACGTCAGATACAGGCTGTTATATTTTTGATATTATTAATGATAGGGTTACAAAGGCAGCCTTGTTTTATAAAAAACAAGTTGCCTGCGAAGTAGAAGTCGGAAAGTAATTCTATTAACCTTGATCAAAATGCCGGGAGAGAGAATTGAACTCTCATGCCCTTGCGAACGGAGGATTTTGAGTCCTCTGCGTCTACCAGTTCCGCCATCCCGGCTAATTTCAATATCGTTATTAATATTAGCATTTAAGCCTGATAATTTCAATCACTTTTGAATTTAAATAACTTTTACAATTAAAAATATTGAAATATAATTACAAATACATTATAATATATTATGGTACTTAACAAGGGGAAAATTATATCTCTTATTTCATCAAAAAGCGGAAACGGGAGTTCGTTTATTTCTGCTAATCTTTCTGTTTGCCTTGCGAGTTCTGAAAAAACTGTATTATTGTCCACGGAAACTGATTCTTCTTCGGTTTTGCTGAATTTAGAACTGGATCAGTCATCTCAAAAACTTTTTAGGGCAAAGTTGGATCCTGAAGTTCTTTTAAGTTTGCTTCCCTTGCACTCCTCAGGTCTTTCCTGTGCTACTGTGGATTATATGGAAACAGAGGGTTTAGATCCTTTTACAGAGCTTATTCTCTCTGGTTTTAACAATATAATCTTTGATGCCGGTGCTCCGATAAAGAATATGACGAAAATGTTTGAAAGCTCTTCTTTGATATTTTTGGTGGTTACACCTGATTTAATTTCTCTTAAAGCTGCGGAGAAGACACTCTCTAAGCTTGTGGAATTTCATATTAATTTTGATAAAGTAAAATTAATATTAAATAAAACTCACTCCTCCCTTGGTATGGACGAAAAAACTGTTGAAAATATGCTCCATCGTCAGATAGTTTGTTCTATTCCTTTTGGTCTTGAAGCAAGTGTGAGCGTGAATAGCGGAAAACCAATAGTTCTATCAGAACCGAATTCTTCAATTTCTGTTGCGCTAAAGGGACTTGCAAGAATCGTGGGAACCTCAAAATCCGTCTCAGCCGTTTTTAAAGGGGCTGAAGTAGTTTCAAAGTACATTATTGATGAGACAGCTCTTAAAGAAAAAATACACCTTAAGCTTATTAAGATTCTTTCAGGAATGAATATTGATATTGAGAGTTTTATTGATTTGAAGAAAAGGGATGAACTTAAAGTTATAGTCCGGAAAGTGATCGAAGAGATATTCGCGGCAGACATAATAGAACCGAAAGGTAAAAAGGAAAGAGAAATATTGATGAAAGAAATTCTTCAGGAAGCCCTTGGCCTGGGGCCTTTAGAAGACCTGCTTTCTGATCCTGAAATTACTGAAATAATGGTTAATAATAAAGATCAGGTTTACGTGGAAAAGAGAGGGAAAATAACTTTATCCGGTAAGAAGTTTGTATCGGATAAACAGCTTCTTGCGTGCATAGAAAGAATTGTTGCTCCGATTGGACGGAGAATAGACGAAAGTGCTCCAATGGTAGATGCGCGTCTTTTAGACGGCTCCAGAGTAAATGCAATAATACCGCCTTTGGCTCTAAAGGGACCTTCGCTTACGATAAGAAAATTTTCAAAAGAACGGCTGGAAACGAAAGACCTTATAAATTTTGGTTCTATTACGAGAGCTGCTGCCGGATTTTTAAGAGTGTGTGTTCTTTCAAGAAAAAATATAGTGATAAGCGGCGGTACCGGCTCGGGTAAGACAACATTACTGAATATCGTTTCCTCTTTTATCCCAAAAGATGAAAGAATCATTACCATCGAAGATTCAGCCGAGCTTAATTTGCCGCAGGAACATGTAATTACGTTGGAATCCCGCCCTCCAAATGTAGAAGGGAAGGGAGCGGTTACTATACGGGAGCTGGTGAAAAATACATTAAGAATGCGTCCCGATAGGATTGTAGTAGGGGAATGCCGCGGTGGTGAAGCTCTGGATATGCTCCAGGCGATGAATACAGGACATGATGGTTCCTTGACAACTCTTCACAGTAATTCTCCAAGAGATACCTTGGCCCGTCTCGAAACAATGGTACTGATGTCAGGAATGGAGCTGCCATTAAAGGCTATAAGGGAACAGATCTCGTCAGCTGTTGATTTAATCGTTCATCAGGAAAGATTTAAGGACGGGACGAGAAAAATTACGCATATTACTGAAGTAGCAGGAATGGAAGGTGATATGATAACTACTCAAGATTTGTTCGTTTTTAAGCAGACCGGAAGTTCCGAAAACGGCATGGTTTCGGGTGCGCTTCTGCCTTCCGGAATAATTCCCGGTTTTATTGATGAAATATTATTGACCGAAAATAATTTTGATAGAAGTATATTTGCAGGTTAATTTGAAAACGCGCCAGCCGGAGCTAAAATATATCTGAACAAAACATTAGAATTAGTAATCTAAAAGGTATAAGCTTAATCTCAGATATTTGATAAAATGCTGTAAATAACAGGACAATCAGGTTTTAAAGAGGTGTTAATTGTGAGCAAAGGTTTGTGAGCTTTCTTTAATATGTTAAAAACCTTACCTTGCAAAAGGGCATGAGTTTGTTATAAAATATTGATAGTAATAATTTTATAAGCTTGTATCAGTGGAATCCGAAAGTGTTGTAATCAGTGAAATCGTTTTTAAAACGGGAGGAAGTTATGAAAAGATTAATAGGATTGGTATGTGCGGCAATGCTTATTTTTTCTAATATGAGTATTGCTGAAGAAACTCAAAAAAAGGCAGTAGTCGGATACTTGAAGGGAACGGTCAAGATTACCAAAAAAATGGATACGAGTCCGGTGAGTGCAAAACTTGGAATGACTCTTCTTCCGGGTGATAAAATAGAAACTGCAGCAGACAGTAAAGTGGAGTTAAAGCTGGAAGACGGGTCAAATTTCAGGATAGGAGATAATTCTTCGGTTGTTATTGAAGAAATGAAACAGGAAAACGGTACTGATAAATCAACTATGAAAGTTATCTTTGGACGCGTCTGGATGAATATAAAGAAAACTCTGGACAGTAATCCAAGGGATGCAAGGATAGTCACTCCTAAAGTTACTGCGGCAGTAAAAGGTACGACATATCGGGCGGATGTTGATAAAGACGGCGAAGCCACAGTAAATGTTTATGACGGTTTAGTAGCTGTGACAAAAGACGGGAAGGAAGAAGAGGTAAAAAAATCTGAAAAGGTGGCCTCAAAAGAATTTTTGAAAGCCAAGTTTGACGAAACTGAAGATGCAAAAGACGATTGGGTAAAGTGGAATAAAAACAGGGATAAAATACGGGTGATGGTTGTTTTTACGGAAAGAAAGAATGGTCAGCTCTCTATGATCCCTTTGTCCGAAGTTATTTTTGCTGAAGAACTTCTGAAAAATTATCTTTATTCCGTTATTGATCAAACTACCTTAAATCAAATTCGTGAAAACGAAAAATTTAAGGCGGCGTTGTCAGATGATAAAGACGGCCGGAAAGCGGCGGCGGCGGGTCTTGAGTTTGGCGCAGATATAATTATTACAGGACAGGTAGATGCTTCAGCATTAAAGACTGATGCGGGTTATGGCATGACTACAGGAATCTCTGATATGGCTATTAGAGTTGTAAAGTGTGATACGGCTGAAATGGTTGGGGCAAAGCAGAGTCAGGATCGCCATCCTGATATAATGGAACAGGGGGCCTTTAATGGTGCGGTAAGAAAGTCTTCTTCAAAGCTTGTAGCGGCTATTAATGACGATATCGTAAAATCCTGGAAAAAAGAAGCAGCGAAGGGAGCTTCTATTAATATTTCCCTGTACAATGTGACTTTTGAAAAAGTGGAGGCAGTAAGAAATGCCATAGCCGATATTTCAGGAGCAAAAAATGTAAATCAGATATCCTTTGTGGGCGGAAGGGCGTTACTTACGGCGACTTTTTCAGGTGACAGCCTTACTTTAGCGGAAAAAGTAGCTGAAATAAATCTGAAAGATATTAAGCTTAATGTTGTCGGTGTTTCTATGAGTAGAATAGAAATAGAAGTTAACTAGTAAATTTTAAGTAGCAATCTTAGATGGTTTTTATGTTAAAATAGAGCGCGGAGTAAGTATTCTCCGCGCTTTTATATTAGAACAGGTGCTAGGTCCTGAGATCTGAATGTAAGCACAAAGTACAAAATACGATTATAATATAATGAACTATATATAATTCAATATATTGTATTTTGTCGTTTGTCATTTGTAATTATTTTAAAAGGAGGTAATAGTCATGAAAATTGGTTTGTTTACTGTCTTGTATTCGGAAAAAAATATTGAAGAGACTTTGGATGTTTTGGTTGAAAATGGTGTTGAAGCGGTTGAACTTGGTTGCGGTAATTATCCCGGGAATTCACATTGCAATCCCGGTGATCTTTTAAAAGATAAAAACAAAGCTAAGACCTTTAAACAGGCAATTACAAAAAGGGGTTTGATTATATCAACTCTTTCCTGCCATGGGAACCCTGTACATCCGATTGGAAAAATAGCGAAAGCGCATGATGAAACTTTTAAAAAGACAGTTTTGCTTGCAAAAGAACTCGGGGTAGAAACTGTGGCATGTTTTTCCGGACTACCGGGCGGTGTAAAAGGTGATAAGACGCCAAACTGGATAACTTACGGATGGCCTAATGAACATTCTGATGCATTAACATATCAGTGGGAAAAAGTATTAATTCCATATTGGAAGAAAGCATCAAATTTCTGTAAAATACATGGTATTAAGATAGCCTTAGAAATGCATCCTAACTTTGCAGTTTATAATCCTGAGACGCTTCTCAAGCTTAGGAAAAATTGCGGGAATAATATCGGAGCAAATTTTGACCCCAGCCATCTCTATTGGCAGGGGATTGACCCTGTTCTGGCAATAGGAGCGCTTAAGGGTGTTATTTACCACGTTCATGCTAAAGATACCAGGATGGACGAACATAATACGGCGTTAAACGGGGTTTTAGATACTAAAGATATGTCAAAGGCTGCTGAACGTTCCTGGCTTTTTAGGACCGTCGGATATGGTCATGATCAATACGAATGGAAGAGTATCGTGAGTGCGTTAATTGCAAACGGATATAATTATGTCATGTCTATTGAACACGAAGATGCCTTAATGTCAAAAGATGAAGGCTTTAAAAAGGCTGTAACTTTTCTTAAAGATTGTGTGATTAAAGAAAAGCTTGATAAATTGTGGTGGGCGTAGAAAGGGGCTCTGATGCTGGTTGATTTTACCGGCAAGACCGGCGAGATAATAAGGAATAATTATAAATACTTTGTTATTCCTTTGGGTTTTCTATTTCTTATTTGGACAGGCTTTGTTATTCTTAGTATTATTGAGGGACCTGTTAGTTTTGAACATAAGAGATTGGCTGTTATCTATTCTGCAGAGGAGACTGAAAAAACTTTGCAGGATTTGGCAGAAAAAGGTTATACCAGAAATCTCGGGCCATATTATGAAGAGGTTATTGAGCGTCTTCTTGCTAAGCATCTGGGAGTAATGAAATACCGGTTGAAAGCAAATGATAACCTTTGGCTTTTAGCAAAACATTTCAATATAAATATAGATAGCATTGTCGGTGCAAATTCTTATCTGAAATCGCTTACAAAATTAAAATTAAATCAGGAGATAATTATAATAAGCGAAAAAGGCGTTTTGCACAAAGTAAAAGAGAAAGAAACCGTTGAAAATATTGCTTTGTCTTACGGAGTAACGGAAAAGAAACTGCAAAATAATAATGATCTGTCAAAGGGGATAAAAGAGGGCGACTATGTTTTTATTCCGGGAAAAGGGGTCAAACATAAGGCGCAGGATAAAGAAACTGTCAAAAGTATAGCTTCATTGTATGAAATAACAGAGAAAAAACTTCAAGATAATTATAGTCAGACAAGAACGATAAAAAAAGATGATTATATTTATATTCCGGGTGTTGAACCTGTTGATATGACCGAAGAGATGAAAGCTCAATATGCTCTAGCCAGATTATTTGGTCCTCCTATATTCAATGGCGGAAGAAAATACACATCTAAAATGAAAGTGCGCAGCGATCCTTTTACCGGTGAAAAATCTTTTCATGATGGCGTGGATATTAAGGCTTTTTCCGGTGATAAGATATGCGCTGTAGCTTCAGGCGTAGTTGTTTTTTCAGGTATATATGGCGGGTTTGGTTACATGGTAAAGATTAAACACGACAATGGATATACAACATTGTACGGTCATAACTCAAAGCTTTATGTGGTTTCAGGACAGAAAGTGAAGAAAGGCCATATTATAGCGCAAGCAGGCAGTACAGGTCGTTCTACAGGAATTCATCTGCATTTTACGGTTTGGGATAGGTCCGGGAAACTTGTAGATCCAACATTAATGTTATCAGGAACCAAATAGTTCCAGATTGAAACTTTTATGGACATTACAGACGTTATGGACTTTTAAAGACTAATATTTATCGGAGGTTTGATGAAAAATTGGCTTATAGCTCTTATAGTTGTTACGCTTTTTCTTTCTTTTGTGGGTTTTTCTAATAGTTTTGTTTTAAATTCCGAAATAGGTAAAATACAGGATACTCTCATTGTCGTTGACCGGCTTAACAAGGATGTACTCACTGATATTGCTTTAGCAAGAATGGAATTTTCCCGTTATATGACCAATTCTGGAATGAGCTCAGATACAGGTATTGAAAGACTTAAGGATGCAGGGGCAAAGGCTAAAAAGATTCTCGAAATGACGCAGAGTGAGCCGGCCAAGGAGAAGGTAAAAAATATTCTAGAACTCATCAATAAGAATATTGAGATCTCGAAAGGATTTAAAAAGTCAGGCAGGGATGAAACTAAATACATTAAGATGATAAATATTAAGATTTCTCTTGAAAAAGAAGCTTTTTCTGAGATGTCCGATTTAGCCGTAATAATACAAAAAGACATTGATGATAAGATTGCAAATATTAAAATCGTTTCGTCAAAATTTGTTTTACTATCTTTGTTCCTTCTCGTTTTTGTAACAGGAGGCATTGTTATTACTACTATTGTATACAGCTTTGCTACCAAAGATCAAAACGCAGAATTAAATTATTATATCAGTAGAAATTTAGTGGACAGGGAAACCGGCTTTTTTAATAAAATGTATTTTCTTGCCCGGTTGAAGGAGCTCCTTAATAAGGCTTCAAGGTTTAAAGAAGGTGTTGCAGTAGTGATGATTAACATTGAACCTGAAGTTGCAGAGTCAAAACTTAAGATCGCGTTACTTTGTGCTGCCGGGGAAATTATAAAGAAGGGAACAAGAGTCTATGATATTGTAGCAAGGTATGATAATGTTATTGCTGTTTTACTGTATAAAACAGGGCAGAAGGAAGTTTTAACGGTGTTAAATCGTATAAAAAGTCAGGTGGAGAAGAATGATTTGGTTGTGGGGTATAAAAAACGGAAACTATTCTTTCAACAGGAAAGCGCTTCTGAAAAAGTAAAAATTATAGTGAGCTTTAATGTCCTGAGTTATCCTGAAGATAAAGAGAAAATTGAGATTCTTCTAAAAGGCTGATGCCTTATTTATCTTTGTTTGACTTCAGATGAGTACTTTTAAAAGGCAGTGCTTAAAGTATAAAATATTTTTTTCCATTTGCAGTGAGAGGTTTTTTTCCTTCTGAAAAGTATTCTTTAATTATGCTGAGACTCATGAGCTCTGTAATATATTTCCCTTTAATATCATAACCAAAAGTCTCAAAAGCTTTTTTGCTGGCTTTTAATACCTGATTGTCCCCGGACAGAATAAGAACAATAGCGGAATTTGAAATTAATAAATCCTCTTCCTTGAAGAAAAAAAAGCTTTCTTTTCGAATTAATGGAGATGCGTTAATATTCGGCTTGTCTTTACCCCTGGAAATAATAAATAATGTCAGCAGTAGAAATATAAGAAAAGAGACGCCTAAGTTTATCATTAAAGAATCCATTAAAGCTTTTGAAAGAATATTATTTATTTTTAAAGTCAGCTTGTATTCTTTTCCTCCGAATCTATAGTCCTCCTGCCGGAATAATATATTATTTTTTCCTTCTTCGGGAGTTAACTGCTGGATAAATAAAGATTTTGAATTAATATCTGCAGGATCGCTGTCTGCTATTATCCTGCCTTGTTGACTGATAGTGATTTTTAAAACTTCCGGTTGTTTTATCAGGTTCTCTAAAGAATTATTAAGCATTATATCGTCTTCGGAAATAGAGTACCTGGAAATTTCATTTTTAAGCCATTCCAATCTCAAATCTTCTCGTTTTTTTGACTCAGATAATAAAAAACCATCAATAGTGTGATTGATAAGAAGGAAAGTAATTCCTGTATAAATAATACAACACATCATTAAAAGGCCGGCTCTTGTTTTCATTATTCCCCTTAAGTACCTGTGATTGAATCTGACTCGATTCTGTGCTATAATATAACAAAATTTGAATTACTTAGTCAACAATTTATTGGAGGGTTTATGCTGATTAATGACCTGCTTAATAAGATGCTGGAAAAAAAAGCCTCAGACCTTCATTTGAAGGTTGGGCGGCCTCCTCTTCTTCGTATTGACGGAAAAATAACTCAAGTTGAACTTCCTCTGCTTACAGAAGCAGACATAGAAGAAATGCTTTTTGCCATGATGAGTCAGCGTCAAAGAGTAAAATTCGCTGAAGCTAACGAGATAGATCTTTCGTACTCTCCCACAGGTTCGGCAAGATACAGAATAAATGCGTTCAGACAAAAGAGTACTATCGAAATTATTATTAGGATGATTCCTAAAGATATCCCGTCTTTTGATGCGCTTACTTTGCCGCCAATTTTGAAAAAAGTTGCTCTTGAATCCAGAGGTCTTATTCTTATGACAGGTGCCACCGGAAGTGGAAAATCGACTACCCTTGCTTCGTTAGTTAAATATATAAATGATAATCAGCCCTATCATATAATTACAATAGAGGATCCTATAGAATTCATGCATACTGACAGTATGAGCAGCGTAACCCAGCGTGAGCTTGGAATTGATACTGATTCTTATGATGTAGCTTTGAAGTATGTGTTAAGACAGGATCCTGATGTTGTATTTATAGGTGAAATGAGAGATATTGATACTGTTAGTGCGGCTATTTCGGCAGGTGAGACAGGACACTTGGTACTTTCGACTTTACACACAATTGACGCAAGTCAAACTATAGACCGGTTAATTGATTTTTATCCGGCTTCTCAACAAAACCAGATCCGTAATCAGCTTGCAAATATAATAACGGCGATTATTTCAATGCGGCTTATTGAAAAGGCGGACGGAAAAGGGCGTGTTCCTGCAGTAGAAGTAATGTTGGGTACTCCTACAATAAAATCACTTATAAGAGAAAATAAGCTTTCTTCAATTAAGTCTATGATACAACAAGGTTCTGCCCAATATGGTATGCAGACTTTTGATCAATCTCTTGCGGAGCTTTACAAAAAAGGACTGATTACGCTTGATATGGCTCTGGCAGAAGCTACAAGTAAAAATGATTTGAAACTATCATTGAGCGGTATTATTTCCAGTGTGGATTCGGCTCGAGAACAAATGAAGTAGACAAAGAGACGATGCTTAGATGCGCAGAGGCTTGGCAAACGCATAAAAGCTGTTGAGCGAAGTTTTTGATATAAGACCTTAATTCTTCGTGAAATACGCCCAGGCGGAAGGACGGAATGCGGCAATTGCAGAATTGGTTGCTGAGCATCCAGGCATCTGCGCATCCGAGCATCTAAAGGTTGGAGGAGTTTTTATTTTGAAAAAAGATAGTGCATTGACAGGATTTAGCGCAGAAGAAAAAAAGATTCTCCTTCAACTTGCACGTGATACAATAACTCATTGTCTTGAAAATAGAGAAAGTCCGGAATTTAAGGAGAAAAGGAAGAATTGTCTGCAGCATTCCGGTGCTTTTGTTACTTTGCACAAAAAAGACGGTAATCTTCGAGGTTGTATCGGAAATATGTTTTCAGATGAACCGCTTTTCGAAACAATAATTGAAATGGCTAAAGAGGCAGCTTTTAATGACCCGAGATTTGTTCCGGTTACTTTGCCGGAATTAAAAGAGATAATAATTGAAATATCTGTGCTATCTCCGCTCAAAAAAATAAAAAATACATCTGAAATAAAACTTGGTATTCACGGGGTATTGGTAAAAAAGGGTTCTTTTTCAGGGGTTTTTTTGCCTCAAGTTGCCAAAGAGACAGGTTGGAATTTGGAAGAATTTATGAATAATATTTGTGCCGGAAAAGCCGGTCTGCCCAAAGATGCGTGGAAGGATGAAAATACCGATATTTTCGTGTTTTGCGTCGATATAATTTCGGAGTAATTTACCAAATTTATGTAATATTTTTCACAGCAAAGTATACGAAAACTGTTATAATATATATTGATAATACAATAAAGATTGTGTAAAATACTAATGAAAACAAGATGAGGGTAGGGCTGGTATTTGCGAATAACTGCCTTACTTAATAATTATTGTAGTTTTGATAATAGGCAGTTCAGGAGGAACAGATGAAAAAGCTATTAATTGGATTGTTTATTTGCCTTGCTATATTTATTTTACCTGCAAACGCAAGCGAGAGAGTAAGAATGGGCGTTTATGATCTGGAAAGTTCAAACATTTCAAAGGATACGGCGTTGGCGGTTTCCGAGATGATGCGTGCTGAGCTTTTTTCAACAGGAAGGTTTGTAATTGTGGATAAGAAAAACATGGAAAAGGTTTTGAAAGAGCAGGCTTTTCAACAAACAGGTTGCACCTCAAGTGAGTGTGCTGTTGAAGTCGGTAAAATACTTGGCGTTAATATCATGGCAACCGGTTCTTTGACAAAACTTGGTAACAGTATAAATATTTCTGTTACCCTGACTGATGTAGAAAAGAGTGAATCAATAGCTATCGAAAAAGGGTCTTGCGATTCCGAAGATAAGTTAGCCGATGTTGTGAAGAGAATAGCTTTTTCAATAGCAATAAAGACGCCTCTTACAGGAAAAGTAGTAAGAGTTTCGAATCAGGAAAGTGTAGTTGTTGACCTTGGGTCTACCGATAATGTATCTAAAGGAATGAAATTAATGGTAAATAGGATAAAAGAAGAGATTAAAGATTCTACAGGTAAGGTTATTATGAGAGAGTATGAAGATGTAGGAGAGATTGAGCTTATTGATGTACAAAAGGATGCTTCCAGAGCAAAATTTTTTAACAGAAAGTTGTCTGTAAAAGAAGGGGATACAGTTAAGGTAAGTGATGCCGTAATAACAAATAACTCCGATACTTCAAAGCTTATACAGCAAATGCAAAGCTCAAGCGGTCCCGGCAGCGGGAGTTTCATAGATCCGGCATGGAGATCCTTAATTATTCCCGGCTGGGGGCAATTCTATAATAAAGATGATTTTAAAGGCTGGTTATTTCTAATTGCAGGGGTTGCTTCTGCTGCAGGGTCAATATCGGGGTATTTAGATTATACAAAAAAATATGATGAATATAACATGAGGACTGATCCAATACTAATAGAAGAAAGTTATCAAATAGCTAATGAATCCTATCAGAAATTTTCAGGAGCTATTAAAATAACAGCAGGAATCTGGGCTCTTAATCTACTGGATTCGGTATTATCTTTTGATCCAAAAAAGCATACTGCAGAAGGCCGTAATCCAAATGCAATGTTCTGTCAAATCAACGGAATAGATTCCGTGAAAGTAGGATACACTGTTAAATGGTAGTAGCTAAGTTTCGTAAAAACAATAAAGGCCTATTAGCGGCAATGCTGATAGGCTTTGCTGTTTTGTTAGTTTTAACTTTTTTTGTTTTTAAGAATCCTGTACCATCATTAAAGAGCGGCAGCTATAATATGCTCTTTTCATGGAGAGGGCATAGAGCCCCGATTGATGATGTTATTATTGTTGCGATTGATGATAAGAGTTTTGAAGAACTTGGTACTTACCCCTGGCCGCGTGATGTATACGGAAAGATTATTGAAAAACTAAAAGCGGATAATGCAAAAGTTATCGGCTTGGATATTGAATTTGCTAATCCGGGTCCTATGCCTGAAAAAGACCTTTTTTTTGCAAAAGCTGCTAAAGCTGCCGGAAATGTACTTTCAGTTGCAACCTTTACAGATGACAAACTTGTTGTGGAAAATGCTAAGGGCGCATGGGAAATGCCTTATAAAAGATATAATCTGCCGATAAAAGTTCTGAATGATTCTATGAAGAAGACGGGTTATACAGCTTTTGAAATGGACATTGACGGAGTTGTCAGAAAATCTGCTCTTGTTGATTTTCTGGATGATAAAAAAGAGCTCTCAAAAATACTTTATAAAGATGCGCAGAAAGTGTATTCTTTTGCGCTTGCTTCTGTCAGTATGTTTACCGGTAAGACTGAAGAGCAGGTTATAGATGATGTAATGCGGCGTAATACCGGTTATAAAAAAGGGGTGAATTCTGGAGATAATACTTTGTTAATAAATTTTGAGGGGGGACCTAAAACTTTCAAACGGGTTTCGTTTTATAGAGTCCTTAATGGGGAAGTTCCTAAAGGTACCTTTAAAGACAAAATAGTACTTGTAGGAGCTACGAGCACTGTTTTGCATGATGAATTTCTTTCTCCTTTTACCGAACTCGGAAATATGCCCGGTGTGGAAATTCATGCGAACGCCATTGATGACCTGCTTAAGAACGAGTATCTTGAAAAATCCGGTATACTGATTAATTATCTTGTATTATTGGCATTTGTTACGATAATATTATTTTTTACTTCCAGATTTACTCCACTTTTGAGTGCCGCTCTTTCTATTCTTGTATATATTTCATATTTTTTCCTGGTGCTATATTTGTTTATCAGAAATTATTGGCTGGATATTTCCGTGCCTTTTGTTGCTCTTATTCTTACTTATGTGGTAAATGTGGGCTATAGGGTTATTACTGAAGGCCAAAAAAGCAGAAAGATGAAAGGTGCATTTCAGCGCTTTGTATCAAGACAGGTAGTGGATGAGATAATTAAAAACGGTCTTGATAATCTGACAGTCGGAGGCAGAAAGCAGAAACTTGTAGTATTCTTCTCTGATATTAGAAACTTTACTACTATGGCAGAAAGGCTGGCTCCGGAAGAAGTCGTTGAAGTCCTTAATTTCTATTTTAAAGAAATGACGAGTATTGCTTTTAAGTATGGCGGTACGGTTGATAAATATATAGGTGATGCTATTATGGTTGAGTTTGGTGCTCCCTTAGCAAGGCCCAATGATGAGGAACTGGCAGTCAGAATGGCGATTGAAATGCAGGAAAAGATGAAAGAATTGAGAGAGATTTGGAAGAGCCAGGGTCGGGAGCAATTTGAGATTGGCTGCGGTATTAATTCAGGAGAGGCCGTAGTTGGATTTATGGGTACGGACAGAAAGATGGAATACTCTGCGCTCGGTGATACCGTTAACCTTGCCTCGCGTCTTGAATCACTTACCAAGGAATACCATGCTTCGATTATTATCAGTCATTCTGTCTATGAGAAAGTGAAGGATATTATTGTTGTCAAAGATCTTGGGTTTGCGACGGTAAAGGGAAAGACAATTAAGGTTCAGATATATGATGTTCTTGGCCTTAAGAAAATATGAAGCAAATTGCCCTTTTGTTTTTCTTAATTCCGTTTTTTTATGAGGCGGAGCAAGCTAAAACGGTTTCTATCGAGCACTATCAAAAAGGTCTTGAGTATTATAAAGCAAATGATTCTGAAAAAGCTAAATCTGAGTTTTTGAAAGCTCTGGAAACAAATAATGCGGACGATGCTAGTAAGAATATGCTTGTAGCTCTTGAAAGAGAGGTTTACAAAGAGGAACCCGGGGATTCTTTTAAGGATTTAGTAAAAGAATTGTTTCTTAAAGGGTTGGTATTTTATAGAGCAGGTGAAAAAGAAAAAGCATTAAGAGAGTGGGAAAAAGGATTGTCTTTAACTCCAAATAATAAGCAATTGAAAGAGTTCTGTAATCTTGTTAATGAGGCAAGTAAAGAAAACTCTTTAAAGCCAGTTGAAAAGAAAGAAGCAGAACGGAAAAAAACTGTAAAAAAAGAAGTTCCGGTAAAGAAAACAGCTCTTCAGAAAGAAAAACACAGTGCTGCTAATGCAAAAAAAAGTGTTGACGAAAAAAAGGTTTCTGACTTATACTATGAAGGTTTAAAATTATACAAGCAGGGTGATTTGAAAAAAGCGGTAGAAATCTGGGAACAGGTCTTAAAACTGGACCCTGATTCAAACAAGACCAGGAAAAACCTGGATAGGGCAAAAAAAGAATTAACACAGGGAGAATAAGATGAATCTTGTTGTTTTGGGCGTTCAATGGGGAGATGAAGGTAAGGGAAAAATAATAGATTTTCTTGCCAAAGAAGCAAGTGTTGTAATTCGTTATCAAGGCGGGAATAATGCCGGACATACGGTAGTGATTGACGGGAGAAAATTTGTTCTTCATCTGATACCTTCCGGAATACTGCATAAAGGTAAAGCCTGTATAATAGGTAACGGCGTTGTTATTGATCCAAAATATCTTCTGGAAGAGATTGCTTATCTGAAAACCAACGGGATCAATGTTGATAATTATCTGAAGGTTAGCGAGAATGCGAGTGTTATTATGCCTTACCATAAGTTGCTTGATGCCTCGAGCGAGAACAAAAACAAAAAAGAAAAAATCGGGACAACGGGTAGGGGTATCGGACCGGCCTATGTTGATAAGGTCGGTCGTCTTGGAATTCGAATGGTTGATCTGCTAAATAAAAGGGTATTAGCGGAAAAACTGGAAAAGAATCTGGCGCAAAAAAACTTTATCATTAGTAAATATTACGGCGAAAAACCTTATAATAAAATAAAACTCTTGAAAGAATATCTCGGTTATGGCCGCCAATTAAGAAAATATATTGTGAATACCATCCCTTACTTGTATAAATATTCCGAGAGTAATAAAAGAATACTCTTTGAAGGTGCGCAGGGCACGATGCTGGATATAGATTTTGGTACTTACCCTTACGTTACTTCCTCTAATTCTACGGCTGGCGGAGCGAGTACAGGCTCGGGGGTCGGACCTGGTGCAATCGATCGGGTTATCGGTGTTACCAAGTCATATACAACCAGGGTAGGCGAAGGGCCGTTCCCTACAGAACTGGATAATCCATGCGGGGAGCTGCTTCGGAACAAAGGACATGAATATGGCGCGACGACCGGAAGACCGAGACGCTGCGGGTGGTTTGATGCCGTGGTCTCTAAATACTCAGCGATGGTTAACGGCTTGACCGGATTAGCACTTACAAAACTTGACGTGCTTTCCGGGCAGAAAGAGCTGAAAATATGTGTAGCCTATAAAATAGGCGGGAAAATTTATAAGGATTTTCCTGCAGATATGGATATGCTCGCGAAAGCCGTCCCTGTTTATAAGACCATGAAAGGATGGACGGAAGACCTTACAGGCATAACAAAATATTCTGACTTACCTGGAAATACTAAAAGATATGTGAAAGAACTTGAAAAGCTTACGGGTGTTAAGGTCACTATATTGTCGGTAGGGCCTGATAGGAGCCAGACTTTTGTGCTGGGTAAAATATGGCAAAAATGAAAATTAGCTGTTTGCTTTTTATTGTTGCGGGGCTGCTGGCACAGGAAGCAGTACAAAATAATATAGTGCCTGGAGCTCAAACGCCGCCGGTTCCTGCGAAAGTTATTAAAGTTGTTATTGATCCCGGACATGGGGGCAGAGATGGCGGTGCTGTCGGGAATAAAGGGACAAGAGAAAAAGATGTTGTTTTGGAAATTTCCAATTTATTTGCTAAAGTATTGGCGGATGCTCCCGACCGGCGGTTTAAAGCTATTTTGACAAGAGCCGAAGATAAGTTTATTACTCTTGAAGACAGGATTTCGTTTGCAAATCAATATGAAGGCGACCTTTTTATCAGTATTCATGCCAACTCTTCTGAAAGTAAACGGGATAATGGTTTTGAAGTTTATTACAACTCAATAGCTACGGATGATTCTGCGATTGACTTGGTAAAACGCGAAAATGCCGGCGCTGTGGAAAAGAAAGAAGTTCAACCTGTAGATTCTATGTTTGTTCTTTGGGATCTGGCGCAAAATGAATTTCAAAAAGAATCAATGGATTTTGCCGACATGATACAGTCCGGTGTTGAAGGTTCTATCAGTAAAGCTATGTTAAACGGTAAGATATTAAATACAAGAAATAGAGGAGTAAAACAAGCTGCTTTCGCGGTTTTACGAGGTGTGAGAATGCCCGGGGCTCTTGTGGAGACTTCTTACCTATCCAATGAAAATGATGAAAATAATTTAAGGTCTTTAGCTTTTAAGGAAAAGCTGGTTTTGGGTCTGCTTGAAGCTGTGACTAATATGGCGAAGAAACTTGAAAAGCAGCAGGAAGGAATAAAGTGAAAAAACCTTCCGGATTATTATTGATAATCATTATTGCCGTTCTTATTTGTGGATATTTTGCGGTAAAATATTTTATTATGCACAAACGGGATTCCTTATTTAACTATGCTGCTCAGCCAAAAGTAATTAGACTATTTTTCGTGAATGAAAACGGCAAACTGCAGGCTGAAAAAAGAGAAATACAGGGTGCGACCAGTGTACTTGATGATGTAAAAATATGTGTAGTAGAATTGGTTAAAGGACCAAAAGAAAAAGGTCTATTTGGTGCCTTGCCAAAAGAGACGGAGGTACGAGAAGTTTATCTTGATGATAATCGTTGCCTTTATCTGGATTTTACTAAAAGTATTATTGACAATCCAAAAGGCGGGACTACGTCGGAAATGCAGCTTATTTATTCGCTTGTAAACACAATACTTGAGAATTTCGGCCAAATTGCCAGTGTCAGGATTCTTATAGAGGGGCAGGAAGTAAAAACTATCGGAGGTCATCTTGATGTTCACAGGCCTTTGAGAGGTAAAAAGCTTGAATAACAACAGACCTATAGGCATCTTTGACTCTGGAGTAGGCGGGGTAACCGTACTTAAAGAAATATGCAAGTATCTTCCAAACGAAAGTATTATTTATTTTGGGGATACAAAACATCTTCCGTATGGCTCTAAATCCAAGGCTACGGTAACCAGACTATCAACAGAGAATGTTCAATTTTTATTAAAGAAAAATGTTAAATTTGTGGTAGTTGCCTGCAATACTGCGTCTGCTTTAAGTTTAAAGCTTCTTAAAAAATTTTATTTAGTTCCAATGCTTGGAGTTGTCGAATCCGGAGCAAAAGCCGCGGCAGAAGCTACTAAAAACAATAAAATAGGCATAATAGGTACTAAAGCGACAATAGAAAGCAGAGCGTATATAGATGCTCTGCTTAAACATAATAACAGGCTTAAGGTAACGGGAAAAGCCTGCCCTTTATTTGTTTCTCTGGTTGAGGAAGGCTGGTTTAACTCGAAAATAACCGAACTAACAGCAAGGGAATATTTAAAGGCATTTAATAAAAAAAATATTGATACTCTTGTCCTGGGCTGCACTCATTATCCTTTTTTAAAGCCGGTCTTGGCCAGGGTTTTAAAAGGAGTAAAGCTGATAGATTCTGCAACAGAAACTGCTAAGTCTGTTAAAGAAGCTTTGACGGTAAAAGGTATGCTAAGAAAGACAACAAAACGTCCGGTTTACAGCTTTTATGTTACGGATGCTCCGGAAAAATTCAGAAAACTTGGTTCCTCTTTTCTCGGCAAAAATATTAATAACGTAAAACTCGTTAAAGTGGAGTGAAAAATGAGAATTGATAATAGAAAAAATGACGAATTAAGACCATTGCGTATAATCCGTCATTATATTAAATATCCGGAAGGTTCAGTGTTGATTGCCTGCGGTTTTACCAAGGTCATCTGCACTGCCACTATACTTGATGAAGTTCCGCCTTTTTTGAGATCAGAGAATAGAGGCTGGATAACTGCTGAATACGGGATGATCCCGAGATCTACGCCTGAAAGGAAAAATAGAGACGGTTCAAAAGGAAAGGTTGACGGCAGGACACATGAAATTCAGCGTTTGATAGGACGTTCTCTCCGTGCCGTAGTGGATATGACAAAACTGGGGAAACGCACAATATTGCTGGACTGCGATGTTATTCAGGCTGATGGAGGCACAAGGACTGCGGCTATTACAGGCTCGTTTGTTGCGATGGCTGATGCTTTATTATATCTTCATAAAAAAGGTATTCTTGAGGAAAATCCTATTAAGGATTATGTTGCTGCTATAAGTGTTGGTGTTGTTAGAGGTGAAGCGATGCTGGATCTTTGCTATGAAGAGGATTCAAAAGCTGAAGTAGACATGAATTTTGTAATGACCGGTTCCGGTAAGTTTGTGGAGATTCAAGGTACTGCCGAAAATAATCCTTTTTCGAAGCAGGATGTCGGTGCCATGATGAAACTGGCAGAACAAGGTATTAAAGAGATATTTAAAGATCAAAAAAAGGTACTTGGGCCTTGGAAATAGTTCTTGCAACGCGTAACCGCAATAAAATAAGAGAGATTTCAAAAAAACTCAAAACATTTGGATTAAAGTTTCTTACTTTGGATAATTTTAGAAATTTTCCTGAAGTAATAGAAAATAAAGATACCCTGGAAGAGAATGCGGTAAAGAAAGCCTCTGAGATAAGCAGCTGTACCGGACATATTTCTCTGTCCGATGATACAGGATTGGAGGTTGATTATTTAAAAGGCGCTCCGGGTGTATATTCCGCAAGATTTGCAGGTGAAGGCTGTTCATATCAGGATAATAATATCAAACTTCTAAAATTACTGTCTAATGTTCCTTTAAGTAAAAGAGGGGCTCTCTTTCGAACTGTCATAGTTATAAAAATTCCAGGGAAAAAACCTGTTATTCTTGAAGGGCGCTGCAGAGGTAAAATATCATTTGCGATTAATGGTAAAAAAGGTTTTGGCTATGATTCAATTTTTATTCCTTCGGGTTATAAGAAGACTTACTCTGAAATGTCACTTTCTTCTAAAAATAGAATAAGTCACAGAGGAAAAGCGCTGGACAAAGTAAAGAAAGTTCTGGTAAGATTGATAAAGATACGCAAATAGGTTTGTAAAGCAAAAGCAAAATTATAGAACCTATACTAACCTTGAATACTTTATGAAACATTATCGTCGGGGCGTAGCGCAGGTGGCTAGCGCATCTGCTTTGGGAGCAGAGGGTCGCCCGTTCAAATCGGGTCGCCCCGACCAATAATAAGTAATGAAATATGTATTCTTACTGTGTTGTAAAAAATATACGAAGAACTGATAAATGCAGCATCTTTAAATCTGGAGGAACATAAGTTATGTTTTCTTATAGAAAAGATGAAAAACAATTCCGGATAAACTCTGAAAAAACAAACAATGAAATAATGTTAAAGACAATCCTTGATAATTCTCCTGATATTATCTATCTAATTAATCTGAATTATTTGTGTACATATGCTAACCAAAAAGCACTTTCATTTTTGGATAAAAATTTGGAGGAGGTTGTAGGGAAAAAAATAACGGATTTGTTTCAGCCGGAAGCTGCCTCTGAAAATATGCGTAATATTCAAAGTGTAATAGAGACTGGGGAAAATAAAGTATTCCTTGAAAGACCTTTTTTGACTTCAAAAGGTACTTTGTGGCTGGACACGATAATTATTGGCATTAAAGATGATTCCGGCAAGGTTACCGGTGTGTTAGGTCATTCCAGAGATATAACAAAATACAAACAAGAAAAAGTAAAAATAGCGGAACTGGAAATTTATGCCCGGAAGGTTCAAAATCTTGAAAGTCTTGGTGTTCTTGCGGGGGGAATTGCTCATGAATTTAATAATCTATTAAGCGGGATACTTGGTTATTTGGAAAACGCAAGGAGTCATTTGAATGAGAAAGATAAAGTTGAGGATAATCTGGTCAAAGCTATTGCTGTTTTTGACAAAGCAAAAGTTCTTACAAAACAACTTTTAACTTTCTCAAAGGGAGGTTCTCCTGAGATGAGGACTGTCGATATCAGAGAAATACTAAAAAAAACAGTTAAATCTCTGACTGACGGGACAAATATAAAAGTATTATTTTATTTTGCTGAAAATCTTAAGAATTGCGATATAGATGAAAATCAAATTACTCAAGTGTTTTATAATATAGTTTTAAACGCCAGGCAGTCAATGTCTAAGGGTGGTATACTTAAAGTTAAGGCAGTTAACGTAGAAAAAAACAAAGAAGGATATTCTTCTTTGTTGGAATTTGGGAAGAATTACATAGAAATTATTATTATAGATACCGGTACGGGAATCCCCACTGAGATAATATCAAAGATATTTGACCCGTTTTTTTCTACAAAAAAGCATGGTAGTGGGTTAGGTCTCGCAGCAGCATTTTCGATTATAAAAAGACACAATGGTGTTATTGAAGCAAAATCAAGTATAAAGGAAGGTACTTCGATGTATGTATATCTTCCTTCCAGTGAAAAAACAGCAGAGAAAGTAGAAGAGATTCTTTTGAAAAAACAAACAGGTATGGGTAACATACTTGTAATGGATGATGAAATATATATTTTGGAGTTACTTAGGGATATTCTGGGGGAGCTTGGATATAAAGTTAATACTGTTGAGAGGTCAGATGAAGCTCTGGAAATATTTAAGAATGCGCTGCCGTCAAAAAACAAATATGAAATAGTAATACTTGATCTTACTATTCCCGGAGGAATGGGCGGTAAAGATATAGTAAAAAGAATGAAGGAACTGGATCCGAATGTGAAAGCTGTAGCCTCAAGCGGTTATTCTGATGATGAAATAATGGCAAGACCAAAAGATTTTGGATTTGATGCCAGTCTTGCTAAGCCTTATACTATAGAAGATCTGGCTAAAATACTGCAAGATTTTAGTAAGAAATAATAGCAAAATAACTGATTGTCTGAAAAAGACAGTGGAGGGTATATATGTCAAAAGAGATAATAAGTACAGATAAAGCTCCAAAAGCGTTAGGTCCGTATTCTCAAGCCGTAAAAGTTGGTAATTTAGTATTCTTTTCCGGACAAATCCCTCTTGATCCTGCAACCGGTATCAAGATTGCCGGAGGTATTGAAGCTCAGACCAAGCGTGTAATGGATAGTTTAAAATCTGTAGCTGAGGCAGCCGGTGGTTCGATGGATAAGATAGTAAAAACTACTATATATTTAAAGGATCTTAATGATTTTAAATTTGTTAATCTGGTCTACGAGAAGTATTTCACTGTAAACTATCCTGCAAGGGTAACAGTCGGGATATCTGATCTGCCTAAAGGAGTGGATTTGGAAATTGACGCAATTATGTCATTGGAATAAGAAGAACAGGTGCTAGATTTTGGGGAAAGAAGAAATTAAAGACAGGTTTTAGGGGTGAAATATGGGGAGAGGTTATAAGGATTTAGAAGTATGGAAAAAGGCAAAAGATTTGGCTGTTAAAATATACAAACAAGCTGGAACAGGAAAAATAGCGAAAGATTACGGATTGAGGGAACAATTACAGAGATCATCCGTAAGTATAGCAAGTAATATTGCAGAAGGTGAAGGAAGAGAAAGCAGTAAGGAATCAATAAGATTCTTTTATATTTCAATGGGTTCGCTTGCAGAGCTTGAAACCCAACTTCAAATAGCTTTTGAGATTGGGTTGCTTGAAGAATCCGTATTTAAACAAATAGAGAAAGACTGTGCTTCCGTAGGGAAAATGACAAGGGGTCTTATTAATTACAGGAAATGAATCTAGGAAAACTAAAATAGTTATGTTTTCTTATAACCTAAAACCAGTGTCTGATCTTTTATTGTCCTTTCAGTCCCCTAGAACCTATCACCCAGAAACTGCTCTTATCTAGCTTTTCTCTTCAGGCACTTAGCGCAAACCATTTCGCCCTTGACTTTTCTAAGGTTCGGGTATGACTTTCTTAAACATTTTTTGTTGGCATGTGATACCAGGTTGATAACCAATGGTTTTTTGCCGCATACGGAACAAACTTTTGACATATTTTCTCCTTCTATAAAACAAATTGAAATTACTACTGTTTTTGTGATATTCTTATGTAGATTATATTGAAAAGGGGTTAAAAAGTCAATAAGAAACTATGACAGATGAAGAATTACGCTACATAAAAGGTGTCGGACCGGTAAAAGCCTCATCATTGAAAAGAATAGGTGTAAAATCTGTTAAAGACCTTCTGTTTTTTTTCCCCCGTTGGCACGTTCATAAAAGCAGGATTACTCCTGTTTCTTCCATAGAAAGCGGCGGAAAATATTTTATTAAAGGTAGAATTTCAGGATTAGAAGAACTTCGAAAACCCGGAAGAAATATTCTAAAAGTGCTGATAGAAGATGAAAGCGGCGGGACTCTAACCTGGATTTGGTACAATAGACCTTATATGAAACCTGCTTTGCTGGCCGGCAGAAGAGTTGTAATTTGGGATACAGTTGAGAATACAAGATGGGGAAAACAAATCACTGCTTCAAATGATTCTTTTGAATTTATTGAAGAATTTGAGAATAAAGCAATAGCAGAAGGGGAAATTCTGTCTTTTTATAAGACTACGAAAATCCTCACAAATGTGTTTTTTCGGGAGGTAATGGCAGAACTTATAAAAAATAATCTTGTGGATATCCATGAGATATTATCCCCGGAATTAACATCAAAACGGGACCTGTATATAATAAAAGAAGCTGTACTGAATATTCATTTTCCGAAGAATTTGTGCGATTTGGAAAAAGCCCGGCAGCGGCTGGTTTTTAATGAACTTTTGATACTTCAGCTTTTTCTGGCAAAACGGAAGAAATATTTTGGGAAAAAAGTAAAGAACAGAAATTATATCATAAATCCGTCAATTATTGAAAAGATAATAAGTAAAATAGGATTTACTCTTACCGGAGCTCAAGTAAGAGTTCTTGAGGATATCAGAAAGGATCTCCTGAAGAAATCCCCTATGAATCGTCTCCTTCAAGGAGACGTAGGTTCGGGAAAGACTATTGTAGCACTTCTTGCTCTTATCCCTGTTCTGGAAAATAATTATCAGGCAGCGGTCATGGCGCCAACGGAAATATTAGCCGAACAGCATTATGCGACTTTTAAAAAAATATTTTCATTAACCGGATATGACAAATCAATTTTACTTTTAACAAGTAAGATTACAGCAAAAGTAAGGAGAGAGTCACTGGCTGCGATAGCCGACGGAAAGGTGTCCCT
Organism: Candidatus Firestonebacteria bacterium RIFOXYD2_FULL_39_29; assembly: GCA_001778375.1. NCBI lineage: Bacteria > Candidatus Firestoneibacteriota > Candidatus Firestonebacteria bacterium RIFOXYD2_FULL_39_29. Next base: position 44,766 of record MFGV01000001.1, on the reverse strand, counting down.
GGTGATAGGGACTCATGCTTTACTGCAAGAGGATGTTGCTTTTAAGAATCTGGGTTTTGTTGTAATTGATGAGAGACATAAATTTGGAGTGTTTCAACGCCTGGCACTTGAAGCAAAGGGGGTGTTTCCTGATGCGCTTATGATGACTGCAACACCTTTTCCGAGAGCTCTTGTTCTTACTCTTTATGGGGATACGGATTTGTCTGTAATTGATGAGTTACCGCCGGGGCGTCAGCCTATCTATACGAAATGGCAACCGGAAAAGAAAAGACAGGAAGTATATGGTTTTATCTCTCAAAGGTTGAAAGCAGGTGAACAGGTTTATATCGTATATCCGTTGGTGGAAGAGTCTTCAAAATCTCTTTTAAAAGCGGCGGAGCAGGAAGCCCTGCAATTGCAGAATATCGTATTTAAGGATTATAAGGTCGGACTTATTCATGGCAGGATGTCTTCTGAAGAGAAAGAAGCTGTAATGAATGATTTTAAGTCGAAGAAAATAAATATTCTGGTCTCTACGACTGTCATAGAAGTCGGTATTGATGTTTCTAATGCCACAATTATGCTTATTGAACATGCTGAGAGGTTTGGGCTGGCTCAGCTTCATCAGCTTAGGGGACGGGTGGGAAGGGGTACTGCAAGATCTTATTGTTATCTTATGACGGGCTGGCTTCAATCTTCTGATTCTTTTAAACGTATGCGGATAATGGAGCAAATAAATGATGGTTTTAAAATTGCTGAAGCGGATCTTGATATCAGGGGACCCGGCGAACTATTCGGAGCTAATCAGCATGGAGAATTAGATCTAAAGCTTATTAATTTGGAAAAAGACAGGGAGCTCCTTGAAATGGCAAGGGAAGAAGCACATAATATCATAGAACAGGATCCGGATTTTAAGAAACAAGAAAATATTAAGCTGGGAGTATTTTTTAAAGAAAGATTTTCAAAGGATCTGGAGATGATTACCATCAGTTAAAGCTGAGGCGCAGAGGGTCTGATGCTCGGAGGCGCAGTAAGTAAAAGTATAAAGTACGATGTACAGTACGAAGTTTATTGTATTTAGTTATTAATAAATTAAATACCACATTAAAGTAGAACGTTAGTAACATGATAACGTGTAACGTTTTAACGGAATCGCTTGTATCAGTGGAATCCCGTAGTTTTGTAATCAGCGGAATCACTGCTGAAATACAAATAATACATATAAATCAAGAACAAATATAGGTTGAAAAATTGAGAGGGGCTTACATGAGAGTAATCGGCGGTATTGCAAGAAGCAGAAAAGTAAAGATGAACAACAATCTTACTATTCGCCCTATAAGTGACAGGGTTAAGCAATCCTTATTTGAAATATTGAAGTATGATATAAGTGATTCAGTATTTTTAGATTTATTTGCCGGAAGCGGGAGTGTTGGTATTGAGGCTCTAAGCCGGGGGGCAAGAGAAGCGGTTTTTGTAGACAGTAATGAAAAATGTGCCGGATTAATCAGGGAAAATCTTAGAATATTAGGCTTTATTTCAGCGGAAGTGATTAACTCTGATGCTTCCAGAGCCTTAGATGTTCTTTCTAAAAAAGGAAAAAAATTTCTTCTGGTATTTCTTGATCCGCCTTATGAACTCGGTCTTATTAAAAACATATTGAAAAAGCTGGAAACAAGTGATATTCTAAATGAAAATAGTGTGGTGATCGTAAAACGCCATAAGAAAGAAATACTGGATACAAATTTTAATCTTATAAAAGAACGTTTTTACGGCGACACCGTACTTTCGTTCTTAAAAAGAAAAAGCTAGGTTCTTGGCACTTAGTTCTTGGAAAAGAAGAATATTTAATTGTTCCTATCGCCTTGTGCCTGGCACTAGGCACCTGGTTTTTAAAGGAGATAAACAATGAAAACAAAAGCAATCTATCCCGGAAGTTTTGATCCTATTACTTTTGGACATCTTGATCTTTTAAAAAGAAGCCGTAAACTGTTTGATGATCTCACTATTGCTGTGGTTGTTAATCCTCATAAAAAAGCTCTTTTCACTATAGACGAAAGAGTTAAAATGATCAAACAGGCAACGAAAGGATATGGTGATATTAAAGTTGATAAGTTTGATGGACTTTTGGTGAGCTACGCAAAGAAAGTAAAGGCAAATGTTATAATCAGAGGTCTTCGCGCTATTGCAGATTTTGAATATGAATTTCAAATGGCTTTAGTTAATAGATCTCTTAATAATCAGCTTGACATGGTCTATATGATGCCGTCCGTTGAATATACTTACTTGAGTTCAAGTATAGTCAGGGAAGTATCATCTTTAGGTGGAGATGTCTCCAAGTTTGTACCTCCATTTATTGTTGACAGATTGAAGGAAAAACTGAAAAATGCTTAATGTGTTTTTTACGCAATTTCTACTGGCTTTTATTCCTCTGTTTGTAGCTCTCGATGCTTTAGGTACTGTTCCTTTTTTTATCTACTATACGCAAAATGCAGATAAAGAGAGGTTGAAAGTAATAGTTCTACGTTCTGTGATTGTAGCATTTGTAATCGGTATTGTTTTTGTTTTTGTCGGCGAATACATACTGAAATTTCTTGGCATAACTATGTCTGATTTTAAAATAGCAGGAGGTCTTCTTTTATTGGTATTTTCGATAAGATCCATCAGTAAAGAAAAAGAGAAATTGGAGAAATTTGAAGATGATTTTTCGGTAGTACCGCTTGCAATTCCTTTAATGATAGGACCGGCGGTGCTTACAACTTTATTAGTATTTAAAGGAATATATAGATTACCGGTAATTTCTCTTGCCCTGGCTGTAAATCTGATAATAGCGGCTCTTATGTTTAGGTTTTCTAAAGTGCTTATGAAGATACTTGGGAAAGACGGCATGAAAGCCATAGGAAAGATTGCCAGCATTTTGTTGGCAGCAATTGCGGTTATGCTTATCCGTAAAGGAATATTTGAACTTTTCAATCCCTGGCTATGAAAGCAAGTAAAATTAGTAAAGGAAGCTTAAAGGACTCAATTCTTCAAGGCGAAAAAAAGAAATATTTGTAATTTAAAAACCTAGAGGTTAAAATGAAGAAGATACTTGATTTAGGTTGTGGAAATAATAAAATGCCTGATGCTATAGGCCTCGATAGACATAAATATCCTTGTGTTGATATAGTTTATGATCTTGACAAAATACCATATCCGTTCAAAGAGAATGAGTTTGATCTTGTAAACTGTTCTCATATAATAGAGCATGTTGCGGAGCCGTTTGATTTTATAAAAGAGATCTGCAGAATATCCAAGCCGGACGCAGAAATAAGGATTATTACGCCGCACTATTCCAGCCAGTTATCCTACAGTGATCTAACTCATAAATATCATTTCGGTTACAATACTTTCGTCTGGCTGGAGCAAAGAGGTATTGTAAAAATAATAAAATATAAAATATACTTTACAGATCTATATAATATTATTCTTGTTGGTTATTTTGCTAACCTGTTTCCCCGGAGATGGGAAAAGTACCTGGCTTTTATTTTTCCTGCTTTATATGTCGAAGTTAGCTTAAGCGTAAAAAAGAATAACTAGATGAACAAGACAAGGCTTTTTTTTCACAATCTTGAGAATGTTTTGAAGGGTGTGCTGGTAAAGATACTTTTTAAAAAAAGTATAAATATCTCCCCAGCAGAAATAGATTTTGGTAAAATTAAAAAAATACTTATAGTAAGGCAACATGACCCAATGGGTGATGTTCTTATCAGCACAGCAATAATCCCAAACCTGAGTAAAGCTTTTCCTGATGCCGAAATAGATATTATTGCGCGCCCTCAGCTTTCAGAAAAAGATATATTTATAAATAGTCCGCTAATAAAAGAAGTAATAGTTTTTAGCAAGAAAGAGTTCTTTTTTCCTTTGAAGATTCTATCTTTCATAAATATTCTTAAGAGAAACAAATATGACATTGCCATAATCGCAGGAAGCACATCTGTTTCCTTTACAAGTTTGCTGCTGGCATTTTTAAGCAGGGCTAAAATAAGAGCCGGTTATGATGGTGAATACTTCGGAAAAAAGCGCTATACCGATGCTTTTCTTACTACTCCGGTCCCTTATGATCCGTTAGCAATAAAACATCAGGTAATTAGAAATCTTGACATTTTAAGTTATTTGAATATCCCTATTGTTAATATAGAGCATTATATGCATATCTCCGCAAAAGAGAAAATATCTGCAGGAGAAAGATTGGAACAACGCGGTATTATCAAATCTGAAAATACAATTATAGGGATCCATCTTGGTGCAAATGTATTATTAAACCGGTGGCCTGTAGAAAAATTTGCAGAAATTAGCGATTATTTTACAGATATTCCTAAGACAAAAGTGATAATATTTCACGGACCCAAAGAAAAAGATCTTGCTGGAATATTCAGAAAGATTGCGAAAAATGAAGTATTTATTCAAAATGCACTCCCATTAAGACAGTTTGCTTCAATGATAAGTTTATTGGATGTATTTGTCTGTAATGATACCGGTGTATTGCATGTTGCTGCCGCTGTGGGGACAAAAACTGTAGCTATTTTTGGTCCTACTGATCCGAAGCAGTGGAATCCTTTAGGCAAAAAACATTTGTGGGTGAGACATGAAGATGGCAGTGTGCTTTCTATAAAACCTGAAGAAATTATTGAAAAAATAAAAGAACTCCTGCCTTAAAATTCATAGATAAAACGAAGTTGTAATAAGCAGTCAATGCAAAAGAAAACATTTATGATCGTCCCGGTATCTAAACTTGTATAAGATTTCAGTTTTAACCGTATTGGGAAGATAAAATATGCTGTATACACCTGACTTTTGGACATAAAACCACTTGAAAAAATCCATTCATAAATGCTATAATTACGGTAATTGTTTTGTGTTTGTAAGATAAGGACAATACAACATGTTGTATTGTTGAATAAAAAAACTGCATATATTTTTTTATAGGAGGAAATAAAAATGGCTGCTTATCAAGTAGGGAATTATGAGTTCAAGTTGTCCCAATTCTTCACAAAGAAGATGTTTGATGCTATCACGGATGTCAGGGTGGATTCCCCTGAGGTTATTCTTAAAGAAGCAAAAGAAAGAAAGAAAAGAAAGAAAATAACAAAAGATGGTAAACTTACCATTTTAGCTGCTGATCATCCGGGGCGTATGGTAAACAAAAACGGCGATGATCCTATTGCTATGTCCGACAGGCACCAATATCTGGGCAGAGTACTCAGAGTTATTACGCATCCGGATTTTGACGGAATAATGGCTACTACTGACGTAATAGAAGATCTGTTTATAATTAACTATCTGGTCAAGAAGAACGGCGGACCTTCCTTCCTGGATGACAAAGTAATGCTTGGCTCTATGAATAGGGGTGGTTTGGCGGGAACAAAATTTGAGATGGATGATACGTTTACCTGTTTTTCTTCAGAATCTCTCCGCTTGCTGAATATGGACGGCGCAAAGACTATGTTACGCCTTGATACGACCAGTTATGATTCTGCAAAGACCGTACTTTATTGTGCAAATATGATAAGCGAACTTAACAAATATGAAATGCCTACTTTTCTGGAGCCGCTTTTTGTTACTTCCGATGGTTTTAAAGTCCAGAAATCACTCACTGAAATGGTGAAGATAATCGGCGTTGCTTCCGCTATGGGCGATTCTTCCAGAAATCTCTGGCTTAAAATACCTTATGGCGAGAATTATGAAAGAGTAGTAAGAGCGACAACTTTGCCGATTCTTATGCTTGGCGGTGAATCAAAAGGCGATCCGACAGGTACTATTTCAGAATTTGAAACAGGTATGAAAGCCGGAAAGAATGTAAGAGGTGCTTTAGTGGGCCGAAATATCCTGTTTCCCGGCAAAGAAGATCCTCTTGCGGCAGCACTTGCAGTAAATAAAGTTATCCATAACTCATTTACTAAAGATCAGGCCGTAGACTTTTTAATGAAGAACCGTGATATTAATATTGACGTGCTTACAAAATTTATTAAGTAGATTGTAGATTTAAAAATTTGGAAGGAGCTCCTTAAATGGCTTTGAAAGGAAATGCGTTATTTGCCCAATCCGGCGGACCTACGGCTGTCATTAATAGCAGTATCTCGGGAGCAATTCAAGAAGCTTCAAAACATAAAGAAATCACGGCAATGTATGGCTCAATTAACGGGATTTTGGGTGTTCTAAACGAGAATATGATTGACTTGAATAAAGAAACCAAGAGAAATATTGAGTTGCTTCGTGTTACTCCTTCCTCTGCGTTAGGTTCTTCCAGACATAAGCTTAAAAATGATGATGACTTTGAAAAACTTCTGAAGGTTCTAGAGGCTCACAATATCCGCTACTTTTTCGTGGCCGGCGGAAATGATTCGATGGATACGGCAAATAAAGTTCATAAGCTTGCCGTTTCAAAAAAGTATGAACTCAGAGTTATGGGGCTTCCAAAGACCGTTGATAATGACTTGGCAGTGACTGATCATTGCCCGGGATACGGTTCTGTTTCAAGATGGTTGGCAATGGCTGTTAGAGATGCAGGTCTTGATACCGAGGCTATATATACTTCAGACACTATTAAGGTTATCGAGACAATGGGCAGGAACGCCGGCTGGATTACTGCTTCTACTGCGCTTGCAAGACTAAAAGAAAACGATGCGCCGCACATTATACTTTTACCCGAAGTGCCTTTTAATCAGGATAAATTTCTTTCAACACTGGACAAAGTCTATAAAAAACTCGGCTTCGCGGTTATAACTTGCTGTGAGGGCTTGAAAGATGAAAAAGGAGAGTATTTAACTTCTTCAAAAAGGTCTATTGATACAGATAAGTTCGGACATAAACAGCTTGGAGGAGTAGGTGAAACTCTTGTTTCCATCATAGCTGAAAATATGAAAATAAAAGCCCGCTGCGATAAGCCGGGGACGATTCAAAGAGTATCCGGAATGGCTCAATCTAAAGTTGATCAGGAAGAAGCTTTTGTTTCAGGCACAATGGCCGTAAGGCATGGAATAGAAGGAAAGAGCGGTATGATGGTAACGCTTGTCAGAGATTCAGAGGATCCGTATAAATGTTCTACCGGAGTTTCCGATTTAGATAACATCGCAAATAAAGAACGTAAAGTCCCCCAGGACTTTATCAGTACTGATGGAATGTATATTACAGGTAAGTTTATTAAATATGTTACTCCTCTTATCGGCGGACAATTACCTGAATATGCAAGGCTTGAAAAGAATTTTATTGCAAAAAAACTTTAATAACCGGAGGAAATTATGAAAGAATTATGGCATGGATATGCAGATCTCGGACTTATTCATTCAATGGCTTTTCCGGCAACGGGTAAGGGTGACGGTCCTTTTGCAGAAACTTTGAAAACTATATCAATTGACTCGTTCTTCGGCGCAGTAGAAATCAGAAGGCCTCTAAATATTGAAATAAAGGAAAAAGCCCGGAAGGTAACAGATGTTTCCGGTATCAGGGTTATAATGGCCGGCCAACCGCCGTTACTCGCAGGCAAACTGAATCTAAACGCAGAAAATGCTGATGAAAGAAAAAAAGCAATAGAAGACGTAAAGAAAACTATAGATGATGCGGTGTATTTTAATGCGGAAAAAGTTATTGTCCTTTCCGGTCCTCATCCGGGAGCAGAAAAAAAAGAAGTTGCCGTAAAACTTTTGATTGAATCTTTAAAAGAACTATCTGCTTACGCGAAATCAAAAGATAAAATATTTTCTCTTGAAACGTTTGATGAAACTATTGATAAAAAATGCCTTATCGGTGTTTCCAAAGAATCAGTAAAAGTAGCGGAAGAAGTTAAAAAATCATACAGTAATTTCGGGCTTACCATTGATCTTTCGCATTTGCCGCTTTTAAACGAAAAATCCGAATATTCTTTATCCACTGTTAAAAGTTGTCTTAATCATGTTCACGTCGGCAATTGCTATATGAAGGATAAAACAAATCCGGCTTATGGTGATGTACACCCGAGATTTGGTTATCCGGGCAGTGAGAATGATGTGCAGGCATTGGCAGAGTTTATTAAAGCGCTCTTTAAAGTTGGTTATCTTAAAGATACGGCAAGTGCTAAACCGCCGGTTGTTTCTTTTGAAGTGAAACCTGTGGGAGATGAAGATCCGGAAGCGGTAATAGCTAACGCAAAACGCGCCTGGAAAAATGCTTGGGCTTTGGTATAAGGGGGAATAATGTATCAGGGTAAAAATGAAACACCGGATATAAAAAAACTTGAAGAACGCACGGTAAATATAAGAAGGAGTATTCTTATTGCTTTAAATGCGGCCGGGTCGGGTCATCCAGGCGGTTCTCTTTCAATGGTGGAGTTTCTTACGGCACTTTATTTTGCCGAACTAAGACACGATCCTAAAAATCCTAAATGGGAAAAGAGGGATAGAGTTTTTCTTTCTAAAGGGCATGCTGTACCCGGACTTTATTCCGTACTTGCAGAAGCTGGATATTTTCCTAAAGAAGAGTTAATAACGCTTAGAAAACTTCACAGCCTTCTTCAAGGACATCCTCACAGTGCAAAAACACCCGGTATAGAGATTTCTGCGGGATCCCTGGGGCAGGGGCTTGGAGCAGCCAACGGTGCGGCTTTAGGGCTCAGACTTGACGGAAGTGATTCCAGAGTGTTTTGTATTCTGGGGGACGGTGAACTTCAGGAGGGCTCTGTTTGGGAAGCGATAATGACTTCGGCGCATAGAAAACTTGACAATATTGTTGCCTGGGTGGATTATAATAATTTACAAATAGACGGGACAGTGGAAGAAGTAAAAGGATTGGCGCCGCTTGCTGAAAAATTTAAAGCGTTTAACTGGCATGTTATAGAGATAGACGGACATTCTATAGAAGCCCATTTGAAGGCGTTTAAAGAAGCTAGAGTAACTAAAGGTAAGCCGACCGTAATTATCGCAAAAACAGTAAAAGGTAAAGGGGTCTGCTTTATGGAAAATAAAGTAGAATGGCACGGAGTTGCTCCAAACAACGAACAACTCGAAGCAGCTCTAAAAGATCTTTGCGTGGTAAATGGGCCGTCAAAACAACAAGTTGAAAATGCAGAAGCTTAATAATAACCCGTAAAATTGCGGGTTATTACAAAATGAGATAAAAATTTCCTGATGCTGCCTGCAAGGCTGTGTTAAGGAAAAAAGAAAAGGAGGAATTAAAATGATAGGAAGTATAGTCTCACAACTTGGTCAGCTTGTTATGAGCGCAAGTGAAGCTAGCCTCGTGCTGCCTGAATTCGGGCCGCATGAAAATAGGGTGCTTTTCTATGTGTTTTGCGCCGCACTTATTGCACTGCTTTATGGTGTAATACTTGTAGTAAAAGTAATGAGGCAGCCGGCAGGTCCGAAAGCCCTGACGGACGTTGCAGATGCCATAGAACAGGGTTCAATGGCGTATCTTAAACAACAGAGCAAAATAATGGGTATATTTGTTTTAATTGTTTTTGTAACTCTGCTTTCTATGTACTACTATGGTACCTTTAGGGATGATCCAAAAAGAATGGAGCTTTCATGGGGTATAGCCGTGGCATTTGTTGCCGGAGTTATTTGCTCCTATGGCGCAGGCTTTGTAGGGATGAAACTTGCGGTGAAAGGCAATGTCCGTACTGCAAACGCAGCCCTGACAAGTTTCTCAAAATGTTTAAGAGTCTCCTTTGATGCCGGTGCTGTTTCAGGAATGTTCACCGTTGGTTTTGGTCTTCTTGGAGCAACTATTATTTTCGTGTTGTTCAAACAGGATGCAATGAAAGTCTTAATCGGTTTTGGTTTTGGCGGTTCGCTTGCAGCGCTCTTTATGAGAGTCGGCGGCGGTATCTATACTAAAGCGGCTGATGTAGGGGCTGACTTGGTCGGTAAAGTTGAAGCTGGTATTCCGGAAGATGATCCGAGAAATGCCGCAACTATTGCCGATAATGTCGGTGATAACGTCGGGGATTGTGCCGGTATGGCTGCAGATATGTTTGAATCCTATGAAGTTACTCTTGTCGCCGCAATTATTCTTGCAGCGTCGTTAGGAGGGGATAAAGCATTACCCTTTATCATGTTTGCCCTTCTTATAAGAGCATTAGGTGTATTTACTTCAATTATAGGAACCTGGTTTGTTAGAGGAAATGATAAAGCAAAAGTTTTTGATCCGATGAAACCGATCATTATAGGTTACTGTGTATCCGCAGCTTTATCGATAATGGGCTTCTTTGCTCTTTCTCATAAAATGTTCTATGACGGCGGAGCCAGCTGGCTTTGGGTTAAATTGGCGCTTATTACCTCAATAGGTATTTTGCTGGCGGTAGCCACTCTTATCCTTACGAATATATTTACTCATCCGGATAAGAGAGCAGTTACCGAAACGGCAATTGCGACAAAAACCGGGCCGGCCACTCTTATACTTAACGGGCTTGCGGAAGGGATGGAATCGTCTGTATGGGCAATAGTTCTGATTTGCGGTACCATTGTCAGCTCTTTAGTTATTTTTAAAGGTGATCCCGGCATGGCCGCTTTCGGTGTTGCGCTTTCCGGACTCGGGCTTCTTGCTACCACAGGGTTTGTACTTGCCATGGATACTTTTGGTCCTATCACTGACAATGCGCACGGTATATTTGAAATGTCAAAGATAAAGGCAACTAAAGCTTCTGAAACACTTGCATGGATGGATGCTATCGGGAATACAACAAAAGCTCTCACAAAAGGTCTTGCAATAGCGACAGCGGTGATAGCTGCGACTGCTCTTTTCAGATCTTACATTGATGAGGCCAAACTTGTAGCGACAGGTATTCAGATTAATATTCCGGAGATATTTGTAGGTTTAATGATCGGAGCTGCGGTACCTATGTTATTCTCTTCTTTTATGTTAAAAGCAGTCGGAAGAGCAGCTTTCTTAGTCGTTCAGGAAGTCAGAAGGCAGTTTAAAATGCATCCCGGGATTATGAAAGGTAAAGAGTTGCCGGAATACGGTCCTTGTGTTGCTATTGTTACTGAAGCCGCGCAAAGAGAGCTTGTGGGACCCGGAATTCTTGCGGTAGCTACTCCGGTTCTGGTTGCTTATACTTTAGGTGTCGGCGCTCTTGGCGGATATCTTGTGGGAACCATTGTAATGGGACAGCTGCTGGCTGTGTTTATGTCTAATACCGGCGGGCTCTGGGACAATGCGAAAAAGAAAATTGAAGACGGTTTTATGGGCGGAAAGGGAACTGATTCTCATAAAGCAGCAGTTATAGGAGATACAGTCGGAGACCCGTTTAAGGATACAGCAGGTCCGGCAATTAATCCTATGATTAAAGTTATGAATCTTGTAGCTATTATTCTGGCTCCTATAGCTCCGGCAGCGGTAATTTCCATGAGTGATGCAGATTTTGGAAAAAAAGTTATTATTGCTCTGGTATGTTTAGCAGCTCTTGGTTATGCGTTTGTTGCAAACAGGCGCGGTTCGCTGCTTAACAAAGAAGTAGCCTCAGCAGGAAAAAAATCTAAATCGAAAAAGAAATAAGTTTTAAATATAGCTACCCCGTGCTTTAACCGCGGGGTAGTATATATTTTTGAAGGCAGAAAAATGAATTATTGCTTTTGATTGTGAAAAACGGGTTATATTGAAAATCTGCTTTCAAAAATGTAAATGGATAAAATGCTTAGGCATCTGCTTAGAGAAATGAAATCCAATGCATGGCCCAGTATGACTAAAAATACATAACAAAGAGGAGCAATAATATGTCCAGTCGTAAAATAGATGTAACCATAGTCGGCGGGGGAATGATCACGGCTGTTCAAATACTTCCTTCCATTTATCAGCTTCAGCGTAAAGGACTTGTCGGAAATATCGATATAGTTGCGTTAAATGGTGCGCCTTTAAAAGCGCTCGGGGAAAATGGGATGCTTTGTAAGTCTTTTCCGGGGCAGTCTTTTAATTCTTATCCTGACTATAAAAAAGGCGATCTTACAAATAATTATCCTGATCTGTTCAAGGATGTAATAAAAAAAATGAAACCGGGTAATTTTGTTTTTGTGGCTATGCCGGATCAGCTGCATTATATGGTCATAAAAGAAGCCTTAAAAAACAATCAACATGTATGTAGTGTTAAACCGTTAGTATTAAAATACAAAGAAGCTAAGGAAATAGAAGAAGAAGCTCTTTCAAAAGGTTTATTTGTTGGCGTGGAATATCATAAAAGGTTTGATGACAGAGGTCTTATAGCCCGGCGCAGGTATCAAAACGGTGAGTTTGGAGAGTTTAGGATAGGGCAGGCGCATCTTATTGAGCCCTGGTATTACAGACATTCGAATTTTCAAAATTGGTGTACTTTAAAGAATTCCGATGCTTTTTCTTATGTAGGCTGTCATTATATTGACTTAGTGGCTTTTATTACCGGGCTCCTTCCGGTAGAAGTCTCGGTATATGGAATTCCTGATAAGTATCCCAACGGTAATGAAGGTTTTCTCTGGACTGACGGCCGGGTGCTCTGGAATAATGGAGCCTGCTTAAATGTGGTCAACGGTTTTGGCTATCCTGATCAGGGTCCGGGCGGAAATACCCAGGGAATGGTTCTTCATACACAAAATAAGGATATGGGCGGAATGATATCCCACTCTGACCAGTTCAGAGGGGTTAAACATTCCGTACTGACGAAGGGAAATGATCCTGATGATAAATTTTATTATGAGACCAATCCTGAATACTTTCAGATGGTTTATCACGGAGGGGAAGGTTATGAGCCGGTAGGGTATGGCTATAGATCAATAGAAGCTAATATTTTATCTGCTCTAAGGGTGGAAGAGGGGAAGAGTACAGAAGAAAAGAAAAATATAATCATGAAAATAGATAAAGAAGGTGTAGTTGCCACTCCGGCTAACAGTTATTATAATGAACTGGTGATGGAGGCCGGCAGGCTCTCTATTATGAACGGGGGAAAGCCTGCGGTAATAGAATACGGAAAGGATCCGAAAGTCAGGTTTAAGCTTGATTCGGAATACAAAAAATACTCTTAATATGCAAAAAACTGATTACACGAAATACAAGCTAAAGAGTAAAGAAGAGATACTGGAGATACTTGCAGGACAAGAAAGAATTTATATCATCTCTTGTAATAAATGCTTTAATGAATTTGCCCTGGATGTTGAACCAGAAACTGCTGAGTTAAATAAACTCCTCAATGAATCCGGAAAAACCACGGTAGGATTTATGCACATGGATTTCCTCTGTAATGAATATCTTACCGGTAAGTTATTAAAAAATGTAATGCAGGATATTAATAATGCGGATGCAGTTGCTGTTATCTCTTGCGGGGTAGGTGTTCAAACCGTTGCCGGACAGCTAAATATTCCTGTGTTGACTGTTTGTGATTCCGTCTTTCAAGGCGGCTTTCACGGGATTACCTTAGGTGTGGAAAAATGCGGTGCCTGCGGGGAGTGTTATCTCAGTGTTACCGGAGGCATATGCCCTGTTGTGGATTGCAGTAAGGGATTAATTAACGGGCCCTGCGGCGGTGCAAAAAAAGGCAAGTGTGAAGTATCAAAAGAAAAAGATTGTGCCTGGGAAAATATTTATAATCGTTTAGCCTGTCAAAATCGTCAAAATATATTTATTGAACAGTTGCCAAAACTGCGAAATTATAATAAAAACAGTGCAGACTTTGTTGATTCCTATGTCAAATTCATACAGGCAAAGAGAAATGAAGGTTTCTACGGCGGAATATATCCTGAGGAAAGAAAAGAACTTACCGCAAAAATAGCCATTGAGAAGATATCTCCTCCCGAATATGTTTATATCCCTCTTCAGCAGCATGCCGGCGTAATATGTGAACCATTTGTAAAAATAGGTGATAGAGTTAAAGTCGGACAGAAAATAGGCGATTCAAAAGCGATGGTTACAGCTTTTGTTCATTCCGGTGTCTCAGGAGAAGTTATTTTTGTGGAACCGCGAAAACATCCTTTGCTTCCTTTTGACGTTTTAACAATTGGCATAAAAAATGACATGAAAAACGAACAGGATCCTTCTATTATTCCAAAAGGGACTCTTGAGAGCTGCTCGAAAGAAAGTATAATTTCTGCAATAAAAAATGCCGGTATTGTCGGGATGGGAGGGGCGCAGTTCCCCTCGCATATAAAATTGAGCTCAAACAAACCCGTGGACACTATTTTGTTGAATGGCTGTGAATGCGAACCTCTGCTTAATGCTGATTTTAGATTGATGGTTGAGAGACCCGGGAAAGTCCTCATGGGATTTAAGCTGCTTATGAAAGCTGCAGGTGTTAAAAAAGGAATTATTGCTGTAGAGGATAATAAACCTGAAGCGCTGGAAGCTCTTAAAGAAAAGTGTAAAGCAGAAACATCTGTTGAAATAGTTTCGGTAAAAACTAAATATCCTGAAGGCGCAGAGAGAATGCTTATAAAAAGGATTTTGGGACGGGAAGTTCCTCTTGGCGGTCTTCCTTTGGATGTCGGTGTAATAGTAAATAATATTGGAACGGCTTGTGCTGTATACGATTCAATATATTCAGGAATGCCGCTTGTCAGCAGAGTAGTTACAGTAGCAGGTGAAGGTGTTTCTAAACCCGGGAACTATGAAGTACCTATAGGAATGCTTGTATCTGATATAATCAAGGTCTGCGGTATAAAAGTACCTGAAAAATTCGAACTTAAAATGGGCGGAGCCGTAATGGGCTTTACTCAAAATGATTATGAAGTGCCAGTAATTAAAGGTACAAACGGTATTGCGGTAGTTCAAAAGAAAGATGATCTGACGGAAGAACCTTGTATTAAATGCGGCAGATGCGTTAATGTTTGCCCGATGGAGCTGAAACCGCATAAACTTGTTTTCTATGCCAAAGCTGAAAATTGGGTTAAAATAGAAAAAGAAGGCATAATGAATTGCATCGAGTGCGGTTGCTGCGAGGAGATTTGTTCTTCTAAATCACATATGGTCGAAATATTTAAAAAGTCAAAGAAAATGCTGCGGGAGATAAAAAAGTAATGTTGATCACTCAAGTTAAAAAGAAAGAAGAAATTCTGCCTTTTCTTAAAGGTGAAATATTATTGATCGCTTGTTTTGGCTGTAAAGAAGTTCATTTTGCGGAAAAAGAATATGAAACGCTCAAGGAAGAGCTAAAAGCTGCCAAATTGAATATATCCGGCGAGATAAAATTGGACTACTTGTGCAATGAAGAGTATACAAGAAAGAGATTAGACATTCATAAAAATGAAATTACAGCGGCAGTATCGGTAGTTATATTTTCCTGCGGAGTAGGTGTTCAGACTTTTGCCGGTCTGCTTCCTGATAAAGTAGTTCTTTCCGGTTGTGACACATTTTATGTCCCGGGTTTCTCAGGATTTACACCTTCTTCTTGCGATTGCGAGCAGTGCGGAGAATGCATGTTGGGATATACTGTCGGGATATGTCCTGTAACAGCATGCTCCAAGGGACTTTTAAATGGTCAATGCGGCGGAGCGAAAAATGGAAAGTGCGAAGTTTCAAAAAATAAAGAATGCGGCTGGGAAAGAATATTTAACAGGATGTTGGCTATAAATGAAAGTGACAAAAATTTAAAAGAAATGATCAGTATCCGCGATTACAAGAAAAGTCAGTAAAGAAATTTACGAATTACGATTTACAATTGACAATTTGAGGTAAACGGACAAAAGCATCCGTTAAATGTTTAAAAGAAAATAAGTTATAAATATAATCGCCAACGGTTTATGGTTGGCGTTCATTAATTAGTAATTCAGACTGTGTCGCAATGTAGTTGCCTGATTCATCAGGCGCAATAGGTACGCTCGATGAATCGAGCAACTACAACCTATTGTGGTACGTCAGATCGAAAATGTAATTGCGACACAGTCTGCATTAGCCATTAGTACTTAGTAATTATTATTTGGAAGGAGGCTTTATGAGATTTACTGAAATCACAAAAATGGGGAGGTTTGTTGTTACCTCTGAACTTGGACCGCCTAAGGGTTTTCATATAGAGAAAGCTCTTCATGAGGCCGGAGTTGTTTGGCCTTATGTTCATGCAATTAATGTTACGGATAATCAATCTTCAGTCATGCGACTTGGCGGATTGGCTATGTGTAAAGCTCTAAAAGAAAAAGGCATTGAGCCGGTATTTCAGGTTACCTGCAGAGACAGGAACCGTTTAGCTTTGCAATCAGATATTCTCAGCGCTGCTTTGTTTGGAATAGAAAACCTGTTACTCCTCACGGGAGATCATACTACTTTAGGTGATCATAAAGATGCAAAGCCCGTATTTGATCTGGATTCGGTGTCCTTAGCTTATATGGTAAAACAACTGGAAGAAGGCAAGGATCTGGCAGGGAATGCTTTGGAAGGCGAACCCCCCAGGTTTTGTAAAGGTGCAGTTGTATCTCCGTGCGCGGAGCCTCTGGATCCTCAGCTCTTTAAAATGGAGAAGAAAATAAATGCTGGTATTGAATTCTTTCAGACTCAGGCAGTGTATGAAGTTGATAAGTTTGAAAAGTTCATGAAAAGAGTAAAGCAGTTTGGGGTGCCTGTTTATGTCGGAATCGTTGTGCTTAAAGGTGCCGGAATGGCAAAGTTTATGAATGAGAATGTAGCAGGCATTCATGTCCCGGACAATTTAATCGAAGAATTAAAGAAAGATAAAGAAAAGACCAAGTCAGGTCAAACAGGTATTGAAATATCTGCAAGATTAATAAAAGATTTAAAGCCTTACTGCCAGGGTGTACATTTGATGCCTTTAGGCTGGGATGATAAAGTCCCAAAAATTCTTGAACTATCGGGAGTTAAGGCGGAAAAAGACTTATGATAAATGAATATCTTGCAGTTTTTATATTTTTTGTTATAGCTCTGGGTTTTACTGTCGGAGGTCTGGTGACTGCATTCCTGGTCAGGGATTCAAAGCCCGGCTACGAGAAAGAAACTACTTATGAATGCGGTGAGGAACCTGTTGGCGGAGCTTGGATTCAGTTTAACATGAGATATTATTTTTTTGCAATACTTTTTGTTATTTTTGATGTGGAAGTAATATTCCTTTATCCCTGGGCTGTAGTTTTTAAGGAGCTTGGATTATTTGCGTTTATAGAAATGACCTTATTCCTTGGTATTTTAATCCTGGGTCTCGTGTATGCCTGGAAAAAAGGATATTTGCAGTGGGAGTAAGATAATCTGAAATATTAGGAAGATAAATGATAAAACTTAAGAGAATTAACGGAGCTGAGATCCTGGTAAATGTTGACCTGATAGAAATAGTTGAGCATCATGGTGATACTATCATTCATCTGACAAATGGCAATAAGATAGTAGTGAGTGATTCTCTGGAAAGTTTGCAGAAGGCAATAATTGAGTATAAAAAGGCAATTTATGAGAAAAATTAGCCTTGGTAAGTCTCTGATAAAAAAGAGGCTGAGACAAAAGCTTAAGAAAATAAGATCGCTTCAAAAACCCTCAGTTATCAACTGTAAAAGCAAGGTAATAATGAAAAAACTCTTCTCTCTTCCTGAATTCAAAAAAGCCAAAAAAGTAATGTTTTATGTGTCTTTTAATAATGAGGTGTTTACGCATAGAATGATAAGTAAAGCGTTAAAAATAAAAAAAGAAATATTTGTACCTCTAGCTGACATTAAGAATAGACGGCTAAGTGTAGTCAGGATAAGGGAATTTCCCGACAGTCTTGAGAGGTCTAAATATGGCATTCTTGAGCCAAAGAAAGGATGTAAGGGGCTATTTCGCGGTCGTAATATGGATATAATCATTGTTCCGGTTGTTGGTTTTGATTGCGATGGAAATAGGCTTGGATATGGCGGCGGTTTTTATGACCGTTTTTTAAAAAAAATGAAGGCAATTAAGGTCGGACTTGCTTTTAATTTTCAACTGCTTAAAAGTATTCCGAATGAAAAGAATGACCAGAGATTGGATATTATAATAACGGAAAAAAGAGCATTTAAGTCATGTCTGTAATTTAATCTGTTGTTCACTTCTTTGAAGAAATCAGACGTTATATTGATTGTAATGAATTTTAAGTGTATAATATAATAATTAATTAAATTTAGGAGGTTTAGTGAAAAAGCAAGTTATATATGTAAAGTTTTTTATTTATATTCTCGCGGCAATAATAACATTACCTGGTATTATTCTTGCGGAAAATAATAAAAGTAACGATAAAGTAGTACTTAAAATATGGCGTATTCCAAGAAAAGATGTTAGATCGGCATACATGCGTGCTGAGAGACAGGTATATGAAAGGTTTCTTGAGTTAAATCCTGATCTTGAATTAAAAGCGGCTGCAGGTATTGCTATGGCGGGTATGGATTCTGCTGATTCTGTAAGCATGGCCTTAGCCGGCGGAACCGCTCCTGATGTTATGCTGAGTTATTTAAGGAAAAGTACGACTTATATTGATCAAGGGTTATATTTGCCTTTGGACGGGTATTTTTCAAATGAAGAGATTAGTAAATTCCATCCTAAAATAATGCCGGCTATAATGCAAAAAGGTCCTCCTGACGGGAAAGAGCATTTATATCTTATTCCAATTGGAGCTCCACTGATAATGGCAATGCAATATCGAAAAGATGTTTTTGCAAAAGCCGGACTTGATCCAAAGAAGCCGCCAAAGAACTGGGAAGAGTTTATAGAGTATTCAAAAAAAATGTATGACCCTGATAAAGGTATCTATGGGTATGCGGGACCTACGGGAGTTGAAGCCGGTTGGCATTTCTTTAATTTTATTTATCAGGCCGGCGGTGACATTGTTGCTAAAAATGAAAAAGGCGAGTGGCAGGCTGTATATAACAGTAAAGAAACTATTATGGCATTAAAATTCTATCAGCGACTTTTCCATGAAGAGTTTATAAAAAACGGTAAAAAGTATAAGGGTGTTGTTTTTAGAGGTTCTTCTACGGAAATTACCAGAGCTATGTCTGAAGGCAGAATAGGAATGAGCTTTAACTATATTGATGAACAGAAACTCTTTCCTCCGGGCGCAAATACGGAATTGTATGAAATTGCACCTTTACCTGTTGGTCCGACAGGTAAAGGAGGCGGAGAGTTTAACCAGGATATGCTTGGAGTGAATTCTCAGGTTAAAGATCCCCGGGTTTTTGATGCTGCTGTAAGATATCTTAAATATATGAGCAGTGAAGAACCAAAAAGAATCAGTACAGGAATATTGGTTGAAGAAGGTTTGGGCAGGTTTTTGAATCCAAAATATCTTAAGAGTTTTGGTTATAGTGATTTACTTGAAGATGCCAATCCACAATGGATAAAAGTAAACGAAGAAGCATTTAAATACGCACATCCCGAGCCTTATGGCAAAAACTGTGATATGATTTATAGTGAGCTTTCGGTAGTACTTGATAAAATTCAGAGTAATCCGAATGTTGATATTGCAGCAGAACTGGCAATAGCTGAAAAGCATACTAATGAGCAATTGCTTGGGAAACTGGAAGAGAAGGAACGGAAAAACAGGACTGCCAAAGTCTGGATTGTTCTTTTCGTAATTGCTGTTGTTTTTTCCTATTTTGGAATCAGGGCGTTTAGAATATTTAAGGAAATGTCAAAACCAAATGCTGTGAATTATCAGAAGACAAGTTTCAGAAATCATATGTTTGCCTGGCTTTTTATGGGTATTGCTGTAATTACTGTACTGATGTGGTCATACTTTCCTGTTGGCAGCGGTTTGCTGATGGCCTTTCAGAATTATAAAATAGTCGGAAACAGTGAATGGATAGGTCTTGGTAATTTCATTCAATTATTTTGGCAGCCTATTTTCTGGCAATCAGTAGTGAATACTGTTTTTTACGTTGTTCTGACATTAGCACTTGGTTTTTTTGCTCCAATAATACTGGCTTTGATATTTAATGAGATACCAAGGGGTTCTTTGTTTTTCAGAATGATATTTTACCTTCCGACTGTAACTAGCGGCATAATAGTCCTTCTCCTTTGGAAACAGTTTTACGAGCCTAGTCAGGCAGGTTTATTCAACAAACTTCTTGCTGCTGTTAATCTTCCGGGTCAGATGTGGCTTTTTGACTCAAAACTTGCGATGCTCTGCATTATCATTCCCGGTATCTGGGGTGGGGTAGGAGCGGGAAGTGTTTTTTATCTTGCAGCATTAAAAAATGTTCCCGAAGAATTGTATGAATCTTCATCCATAGACGGAGCCGGGATATGGGGTAAATTAAGGCATGTTACATACCCTACTTTGAGTATGCTGCTTATAATAAATTTTGTGGGTGCATTCATAGGAGCTTTTAATGCAACTTCAAATATTTTAGTAATGACAGGCGGAGGCCCTGCAAATGCTACGCATGTTATAGGTCTTGAGATATTTTATAATGCTTATGTATATCTCAGGTTTGGATATGCGACAGCTATTGCCTGGGTTTTGGGAAGCTTTTTGGTAGGCTTTACTGTACTGCAATTACGGATATTGCGCGATGTCAGATTTACGACTGTAAATAAACTATAGGCTGGAGGGTTTAAAATGCCTTTAATAGATTCAGTGGGCAGAAAGAGTCCAAAAACGATTTTTATTTTTGCTCTTTTATACTTATTTTTAATTTTAGGCGGTATTACCATGGTTTATCCGTTTTTGCTTATGTTGGCGGGATCGACAACAAATGAAGTTGATTATATGGAATATCGTGTTATACCAAAATATTTTTACAATGAAGAGTATTTATTTAAAAAGTATGTTTCAGATAAATATACCGCCACGAATCCGAGTCTTGACTTGTTTAACCACAGAGCATCGGAATATTATCTCAGGTTTCAAGATGTTAAAATTCCGAAATATTCAGGAATAGATGTTCGAAAAGTAAGATCTGATTGGGAAGAATACATGACAGAATTACCTGCTCAATACAAAGCAATGGGGTTTCGCGTCGTAGGTTCTGCCACCGGAAGGGCGGAACGTCTTTATCGAGAATATATTGAAAATAAATACAAGGATATTAAAATAGTAAATAAAAAATATGCTATGGAAAATGAAGATTTTACCAGGTTGAGAAGCCCTTTTGAAAGACTTGATGATAGGGGTTTTAAATATGAAGACAGTTTATTGGTCAAGGAGTATTTGGAATTTAAGAGTCAGCTGCCAAATAATTATCTGTATCCTGTTTTAATAGAAGGTAATTTTCAGCTATATTTAATACGTAAATATAATAATATTTCTTTTTTTAATGAAAAATACAAGTCAAACTATAAAAAGTTCAGTGAGATACTATTCTCAGGTACGATAGCAGGTACAAAAATAAAGGAAGATTGGGAGTATTTCGCAAAATCAAGAGTACCTTTGATCTATTTCAAACTTGATGAAAGAACTGATTCGATATATCGCAGATATTTAGAAAAAAAATACAAGAAAATTGAGAAACTTAATATTATATATTTTCCGTCTAATCCTAAGGGAGGATACAAATCTTTCAAGGAGTTAAGAATAAAAGATAACTATGAAAATGAGGTAAATAATAAGATATTCCCTGATATATTGGAGATGATAAAAGATAAAGAAACAGCATTTCCTGCATCATATATCAAAATACAAACAAGTGAATTAAAATTCAGGGAATTTGCGGAGAAGAAGTACAAAAATATTAGTGATTATAATAAAGTGTATACATCTTCGTATAAAACTTTCGAAGAAATTAGAATTCCTTGTGAATTGAACGATTGGTTTGATTTGAAGGAAAATCCCGGAAAAATCAGAATGAACTTTATTACCAGAAATTATAAGGAAGTATCTGAGTACATTCTTCTGCATGGAAGAGCTGTGATTAATACTGCTATCTTTTGCTTTATTATAATATTCACAACACTCACGGTTAATCCGATGTGCGCATATGCGCTTTCAAGGTTCAGCCTGTCATATAGTAACAAGGTTTTGATATTTTTGCTTGCAACAATGGCTTTTCCTGCAGAAGTGGCAATGATACCTAATTTTTTAATGCTAAAGAAACTGCATATGTTAAATACATATTGGGCTTTGGTATTGCCGGGACTGGCGAGTGGTTATAGTATATTTATTCTCAAGGGATTCTTTGACAGCTTGCCCAAGGAATTCTATGAAGCCGCTCAGATGGATGGAGCAGGTGAGATGAAAATATTCTGGGATATTACACTGCCATTGGCTAAGCCTATACTTGCATATCTGGCACTGGGAGCATTTGTGGGAGCTTATACGGCCTTTATGTTTGCTTTACTTGTGTGTCAGGACCCAAGTATGTGGACTATTATGGTATGGTTGTATGAAATGCAGATTTGGGCATCTCCGTCTTTACTAATGGCCGCTCTTGTAGTATCAGCTATACCTACTTTATTTATCTTTGGTTTTGCACAAAGAGTAATAATGAGAGGTGTTATTATCCCTGTGCAGCATTAGTTAACTGAAAACTAGGTTGACAAATCAGGATTTATATAATATAATATTATAAGTAAAGGTAAGGTGTATATGGGAATGTTTTATTTCATAGGGTTTTTAGAATTGGATAAAATTTACAAATCAGAAGAGAATTCTGTTTTTGTTTATAGAAATTCTGTCTTTTTAGCATCTGCTAAAAATAAAAAGCTTTGTTTGTTCAGGAAAAGCGGACAGAATTTAACCTATTCGAAATAATCTTTCCTATTAATACCTAATACAAACCTTTCAAAGCGTTCTTATTTTTCAAATGAGGAGGAAACCTACATGAATATTACTACAATATTGATTATAGTGTTTAGTAGTGCAGTAATGGCTGTATTAGGTATTGTTATTGGCTGGATGATACGGAAAAAAACGTCAGAAGACAAGATTGCATCGGCTGAACAAGTTGCAAAAAAGTTGTTGACTGACGCCGAAAAACAAGTGGAGGCAAAGAAGAAAGAAGCTATTATTGAAGCTAAAGAAGAGCTGTATAAGGCAAAGCAGCAGTTTGAGTCGGAAACCAAGGAAAGACGCGTTGAAATTCAAAACCTTGAAAAACGACTGGTTCAGAGGGAAGAACATGTTGATAAAAAAGTAGATCTATTAGATCAGAAGGAAAAAGAGTATAAGACCAGAGAGAATGAGCTTATTCAAAAAGATAAAATATTAAAGGATAAAGACGATAAGTTAAACAAAATGATTGAGGATGAGCGGGTAAAACTTGAAAAGATATCAGGATTAACTACAGAAAGTGCGAAAAAAATGCTTCTTGAGATGTTGGAAAAACAGGCTCATCATGATGCGGCCGCTATAATTAAGCGTATTGAAGATGAAGCAAAAGAAGAAGCTGAAAAGAAAGCAAAGAAGATTATTTCTCTTGCTATACAGCGTTGTTCAATTGATCATACAGTAGAATCAACTGTTTCGGTTGTTCCTCTTCCAAATGAGGAAATGAAAGGCCGTGTTATCGGAAGAGAAGGGCGTAATATTAGGGCGCTTGAGGCAGCTACAGGGATAGACGTTATAGTTGATGACACTCCTGAAGCTGTCGTTTTGTCCGGTTTTGACATGGTACGCCGGGAGATAGCCAGGATATCTTTAGAGCGTTTGATATCTGACGGAAGAATTCATCCTACAAGAATAGAAGAAGTTGTAGAAAGAGTTAAAAGTGAAGTAGAAGAAAAAATCAAAGAGACCGGAGAGAGAACGGTTTTGGACATGGGCCTTTCCGGTATTCACCCTGAATTGGTAAGATTGATAGGCCGCTTAAAATATAGAACCAGCTACGGACAGAATATTTTACAGCACTCGATAGAAGTTGCTAATATGGCAGGTATGCTTGCCGGTGAATTAGGTCTTGATACTGTAATGTTTAAACGCGCGGGGTTGTTACACGATATCGGTAAAGCTGTTGACCATGAGATTGAAGGTACACATCCTCAAATAGGTGCCGATCTGGTAAAAAAATACAAAGAAAGTCCCAGAGTTATTTCCGCTGTTGGAGACCATCATGGAGACGATCAATTAAGAACAATAGATGCGATAATTGTTCAGGCTGCCGACTCAATTTCAGGAGCAAGACCCGGGGCAAGGCGTGAATCTTTAGAAACATATATTAAGCGTCTTGAAAAGCTGGAGAATATTGCCGAATCATTTACCGGGGTAAAAAAATCATTTGCGATTCAAGCAGGAAGAGAGATCAGGATTATGGTAGAACATACTGAAATTAATGATTCTCAAGCACTTCAGATCGCAAAAGATATAGCTAAACGTATAGAAGAAGAAGTGGAATATCCGGGACAGGTTAAAGTTACGGTTATCAGGGAAATGCGTGCTTCTGAATATGCTAAGTAAGTCCTCCGCCTAAGGCGTAGAGACTGATGGCACAGATATGAATGAGATATCACAGATAAAATAGCAGATAAAACAAATGGAAGGGATTAAATGAAAATCCTGTTTTTTGGAGATATAATAGGAGAACCGGGAAGAGATGCAATAAAGGTGTTGCTTCCTGATCTTCGGCGTGAGTTTAAACCTGATTTTGTAATTGCTAATGGTGAAAACTCTGCGCATGGTTTTGGAATTACACCAAAGATCTTAGAAGACCTGTTCTCATTTGAAATTGATGTAATCACCTCCGGTAACCATATTTGGGATAAAAAAGAAGTAATGCAGATAATAGACAAAGAACCGAGGTTACTCCGGCCTGCAAATTACCCTCCGGGGGTTGCCGGAATAGGTTTTAAGGTGTATACGGCTGCAAATGGTCTGAAAGTTGGAGTTTTAAATCTTGAAGGAAGGGTTTATCTTTCTAACATTGATTGTCCTTTTCGAACCGCAAAAGAGGCTATTAAAATACTTAAAGCTGAAACAAATATAATTATTATTGATTTCCATGCCGAAATTACTTCAGAAAAAAATGCGCTTGCTTGTTACCTTGATGGTGAGGTCTCCGCAGTTTTTGGGACACATACACATGTTCAAACTGCAGATGAAAGAATACTTCCGGATGGGACAGCTTTTATTACCGACACAGGTATGTGCGGTTCTGCCGATTCTGTAATCGGGATGAAGAAAGAAATAGCACTGCAAAGATTCCTCTATGACATTCCGGTAAGATTTGAGGTTGAAACTAAAAATATTAATGTTAACGGTGTTTTTGTGGAAATAGATGATAATTCCGGAAGAGCGGTCAGCATTACCAGGATTTGCAGAAAGTATCTAAGGGGTTAGGGAGTATATTAGATGATTTTTATTACATTTGAGGGTCCTGAGGGCAGCGGGAAAACTACACAGATTGACTTGCTCGAGTGTCACCTTAAATCTCTCGGTATTTCTGTAGTTAAAACAAGAGAGCCGGGAGGGTCGGAGCTTGCAGAAAAGATCAGAGAACTCCTGCTTGATCCAAAGAATAAAAAAATGTCGGCGGCGGCAGAATTACTTCTTTACCTTGCAAGCCGGGCTCAACATGTAAAAGATAAAATCAAACCTGCTTTAGAAAGCGGTAAAGCTGTAATTTGTGACAGATTTTCAGATTCAACGATGGCTTATCAGGGGTATGCCAGAGGTATTTCAAAACAATTGATAAAAAGTATGAATGATTTTGCTGCTTCGGGATTAAAACCTGATCTTACTTTTTATATGGATATTGATGTCGGACTGGGATTAAAAAGAGCATGCAAAAGATCGGGAAGTAAAGACAGGCTGGAATTGGAAAAATCATCTTTTCATAATAAAGTTCGTAAAGGCTACATTTCTATCGCGAAGAGAGAGCCAAATAGAATAAAAATTATTTGCGGGACTCAGACAATAGAAAAAATATCAGAGCAAGTATTCTTATATGCTGATAAGAAATTAAAAACCGGGGCGTTTAAAAACAAAAGCCGGGTATAATTGCTTTACAGATTAACGGGACATCTATGCTGGAAAACATTACAGGTCATGATAATCAGAAAAAAATACTTGCGTCTTCTTTTGTCAATAATAGAATGGCGCATGCCTATCTTTTTCTCGGAAAAGAAGGGGTGGGAAAAAAAGCATTGGCTGTGGAGTTCGCCAGGCTGGTTAATTGCGAACATCCTGATTTCGAAGCTTTCCGGTCATGTTCCGGCTGTGATTCCTGTGAAAAACAATCAAAATATTTAAATCCTGATATTGCGGTAGTGGAACAGGACGGCGCTACTATAAAGAAACTCCAGATTAAAACTTTACTGGAAGATCAGAGCTTGTCTTCTTACTTTAATAAATATAAATTCATAATAATAAACAATGCGGAAAGACTTACAAAGGATGCTGTTCCGATGCTTTTGAAAACCATAGAAGAGCCGGCTGGGAAAAGAGTGTTTATTTTGATTGCAGCAAATCCGTATTTTATTTTACCGACTATAAAGTCAAGATGTCAGGTGATAAAATTCGGAGGTCTGACTTTGGAGCAAGTGAGAGATATATTGATTTTTAAAAGTAATGCCAAAGAAAGCATAATTGAATATGCGGCAAGGGCATCTGAAGGTAGTGCGGCAAGAGCATTGGAGCTGATAGAGGAAAAGAACCTTGAGTTAAGAGAAATAATATTCCGGATGTTGGAATCTTATTATTCAGCCAAACAACTCTTTGAAATTAAAACGATAAAGAATAAATTTGAGAAATTTTCTATTATGACCACGGATATTCTTGAAAGTTTCTTTTATGATGTTTTTAAAATGAAGATTGGGAAAGGTTTGATATTTAATTCTGATAAAGAAAATATGATTAAAAAATATTCCGCTCTTCTTCCGTTGGAAAGTATTTCAAATATTATCAGGGATCTGGATGGCTCAAGAAGCCTGATATCCAGAAATCTAAGTATGAATCAGGATCTGGTCATTAACAGTATTTTGGTTAAAGGGGATATAAGAAATGGATGAAACAATAAATAAGCAATCAAATCCCGGTGAAAATCAGGAAAGAAAGTCTCAGGTAAACGAAGGTTCTTCTAATCCGGGACACGTTTGCTCTTGTGCTGATGGCAGCGGTTGTCCTCATGCTGCAGCTCCAGCAGTTCCTGTTGCTCCTGCAGCTCCAACAGCTTCTGCAGTTTCTTCCGCTTCTCCGGTTTTTCAGATTCATGTAAGATTCAGAGACAGATGTAAACTGTTTAATTGCTTTTCATATAACGGGAGTATAAAAGAAGGGGCTAACTGTGTAGTAGATTCAGAGGACGGGCCTCAGTTTGGACAAGTCGTTAAATTGCCAAAACTTATAACGGACGGTAAAATAGACGGTTTAATGAAGATTCTAAGAGTTGCTTCGCAGGAGGATATAAAGCATTATTATGAGAACATTCAGAAGGAGAAAGATGCTTATAAATCCTGCCAGCAGAAAATTGAGGAGAAAAGTCTGGAAATGAAACTTGTAGAGGCTGATTTTTCCCTGGACCGTTCCAAGATAGTATTCTATTTCACTGCGGAAAAAAGGATGGATTTCAGGGAGTTGGTCAAAGATCTTGCATATCTCCTCAAAGCCAGAATAGAGATGCGGCAAATTGGTGTTCGTGATGAAGCAAAGATGCTTGGAGGCTACGGTTGTTGTGGAAGAGAGTTGTGTTGTGTTTCTTTTCTTAAGGACTTTATTCCGGTTACAATAAAAATGGCAAAAGAACAGCATTTACCTCTTAATCAAACAAAAATATCCGGTATGTGCGGAAGGTTGATGTGTTGTCTTGCTTATGAGCAGGGTCAATATGATTCTGTTAAAGAAGCTGCGCTTGCAAATACAAATAAAATACAGGAAACTAAAGATGTAAAACTTTCAGAACCTCAGACAAAAGCAGCAATTAAGACTCAAAATGCTAATAATGCTTCCAGAGATTGGCAGAATAACAGAAAACAGCAGCATGGGAATAATCGTAATGCTCAGAATAAAGATAAAGAGCCGGGCAGACAAAATAATCAAGGGCAAAAGAGCTGGTATAATAGCCAGCAGCACAGACAAAATAATGCCGGTAACAAGACCGGTGTTGGAAGTGAACTGCCGAAGCCAACGGGTCTTGTGAATCCTGATATTAAGGTTTTCTCTGCTGCTGAAGTGTCCGGAGAAAAAAAGTGAAGAAATATTATGTAACGACACCGATATATTATCCTAATGATGTTCCTCATATAGGACATGCTTATACAACACTTGCAGCGGATATTCTTTCAAGATGGCATAAATTTTTAGGGGAAGATGTATTTTTTCTTACAGGAACTGATGAGCATGGAAAGAAAATTGAAGACGCTGCTTTAAATAATAATAAAACACCTAGGGAATTTGTTGATTCTCTGATTCCTAAATATAAAGCTGCCTGGAAAATATTAAATATTGATTATTCGAGATTTATACGTACTACGGAAGAACAGCATAAAAAAGTTGTATCAGATCTGCTTCTTAAGGTATATCAGAAAGGCGGCATATACAAGGGAATATATGAAGGGCTTTACTGTACCGGCTGTGAAGCTTATTTTCTTGAAAAGGATTTAATTGACGGTTATTGTCCTGTGCATAAAACAAAAGTTGAATTATTAAAGGAAGAAAGTTACTTCTTTAAGCTTTCGGCATATAGAGATAGATTATTGGAACTTTTTTATAAGAATAAGAAGTTTGTAATGCCGGAATCCAGGAGAAATGAAATATTGTTCCGGCTTAAGGAAGGTCTTCAGGATCTTTCTATTTCCAGAAAGAGTTTTAAGTGGGGGATTGAGCTGCCTTTTGATAAAAATCATATCACCTATGTATGGTTTGATGCGCTTACGAATTATATTACGGGGGTAGATTATCCGTCAGAAAAATATGAAAGATACTGGCCGGTCGATGTCCATTTGGTGGGAAAAGATATACTCTGGTTCCATTCGATAATCTGGCCGGCGATGTTAATGGCCGGTGAACTGGAGCCGCCTAAAAGTATTTTTGCGCACGGTTGGTGGACTTTTAATAAAGAAAAAATTTCAAAATCAAGAGGGAAAGTCATAAATGTAGATGAGCTTGTCGCGATTGCAGGGGTAGATGCTGCAAGATATTTTCTTTTTGCGGAAACTACTTTTGGGCAGGACGGAGATTTTTCATCTGAAGGATTACTTAGAAGGCGTGATAATGAACTTGCAAATGATCTTGGTAATCTGGTAAGCAGGGCAATTGTAATGTGCGAAAAATATTCCGAGAATAAGGTGCCTGCGTATAGTTCTGCATCTGCTGCTGAAAAAGAAATAGAGGACGCTGCCTTATGTGCAATAACTGCGGTGAATAAATCAATGGAAGAAATAGATTTTTCAGGAGCTCTTCAGAACACCTGGGTTTTTATACGCCTGTTAAATCAATATATTGAGAAGACTGCTCCATGGAAACTTGCAAAGGCTGACGACCCGGAACGGTTAAAATGTGTGTTATACTATTTGTTGGAAGGGATAAGGATTATCTCTCTTCTTGTTTATCCTTTTATGCCGGAAACCTCCGTGAAAATATTAAATCAACTGGGTCTGGGAGCCGGGCATATTAATAGTGACCATAAGAAAATCATGGAATTCGGATATTTAAAATCCGGGACATTATTAGTAAAAGGACCTGTTCTATTTCCAAAAGAAAAAAAGGAAAAAGAAAATGCTGGTTGATTCTCATGCCCATTTGGAAGATGATAAGTATTCGGATGATAGAGCGAGAGTAATTGAAAATGCAAAAATTGCGGGCTTAAAGTATATTATTAATATAGGCACGGATGTTGAAGGAAACAAAAATTCCTTAAAAATAGCAGCAGAATATGATAATATATATTGTACGTTAGGGCTTCACCCGCATTACTGTGCGGAAGTGGACGAAACAGCCTATGACTATATAAAAACAAATGCTTCAAATAAGAAAGTTGTGGGTATAGGGGAAACAGGACTTGACTATTTTAGAAACACCTGTTCAAAAGAGGATCAACATAAGGTTTTCAGACGGCTTATTGGTATCGCCCGGAATCAATGTCTTCCTCTGGTTATACACAGCAGAGACGCCAGTCTTGACACGATAAGAATAATAAAAGAAGAAAACGGACAGGAAGCCGGAGGAGTACTCCATTGTTTTACAGGAGACAGAATGCTTCTTGACGAGTTTCTTAAATTTGGTTTTTATATTGCCGTTGGCGGGGCTGTGACCTATCCGAGTGCTGCGGTTTTGAGAGAGGCTGTTAAAGAAATACCGTTAAGTCGTTTGCTTTTAGAAACTGATTGTCCTTATTTGGCCCCTCAATCAAAAAGAGGGCAGAGAAATGAACCTGCGTTTTTAAAAGAAACTGCAGAGAAAGTTGCCGGGATTAAAGGCATTACTTTTGAAAGTGTTTCAAATTGGTCTGAGTTAAATGCAGGTTATTTGTTTAAATTGGGAGTAAAACAAAGAGGTAAGATAGTTTATGAGATAAATGGTTCTTTGTATATAAATTTGACCAATAGATGCTCCAACCATTGCAGTTTTTGCGCTAGAAATGAAAGTACGCTGGTAAAGGGACATGATTTAGCAATTGACCGTGAGCCGACAGCCGGAGAAATAATAGAAGCAGCAGGAGATGTTTCAAAATATAAAGAAGTAGTTTTCTGCGGTTTTGGAGAACCTATGATCAGGTTTGAAGTTTTAAAGGAGATAGCTTTAAGACTAAAATCAAAAGGCGCCAGAATAAGGATTGATACTAACGGTCAGGGTAATCTTATTCACAGGAGAAATGTTTTACCTGAATTAACGGGTTTTGTAGACGCAATTTCGGTTAGTCTGAATGCGCCGGACTCTGTAGGCTATCAAAAACTGTGTTCATCACAATTTAAGGAAGCTGCTTATTCCGGTGTGAAAGAATTTATAAAAGAGGCAAAAAAATATATACCGGAAGTAATCGCAAGTGTGGTTACAGTTCCGGGGACGGATATTGAAGCTTGCAGAAAAGTGGCGGAAGAAGAACTAAAAGTAAAATTTAAAATAAGGCAATTTGGAAAGGTAGGATAAGTAATGAAAAATATTATTATTATCGCAGGTTTTCTTATTGTAACTCTTTTGACCGGAAGCGTGTATTTCAATCCATTCAAAGGTAATGTAAAAATTCTTGTAGACGGTAAGATAGTGGAAGCGGATGTTAAAAACTGTACGGTTTACGATGTGTTAAAGGAAAAAAAACTTTCCCTGGAAATTCAGGATATTGTTTCTCCGAGTTTAAATACACTTGTGACAGACGGGATGATGATAAAGATTCAAAGAGTTAAAGAAGCAAATATTACAGTTACAGAAATAGTAAAAGCAGAAACTGTCAGGATCTGGGATAAAAACCTTAATATTAATGAAATAGTAGATCTTCAAAATGGTATTGATGGCTTTCTTGAAAAAGAAGTAAAAGTGAGATATCATGATAATAAAGAAGTTTGGCGCAAGGTATTTAATATTTCTAATCAAAAAAAACCGGTAAACAGAGTTGTTATACAGGGTACAACAAAAGCAAAAAGAATGTACATGATGACCAAAAAAATGACTGTTGTCAAGGTCTATAGTCTTCTTGCTACAGGGTACTATCCCGGACCTGAAGATTGTGGTCCCTACGCTGATGGTTTAACTGCGAACGGCATGAAAGCAGGTTATGGTGTATGTGCAGTGGATCCTAAACTTATACCTCTTGGAACAAAGTTATATGTTGAGAATTATGGGTATTGTATTGCTGCTGATACCGGCGGGAGCATAAAAGGTAATAAGATAGATCTTTGCTTTGATGAATATAAAGATTCAAGTACTTATAATCCGAAGTATGTAAAAACTTATGTCCTAAAATGAAAAAGATAGCGGTAATTGCAGATGATTTAACCGGTGCGAATGATGCCGGTTCACAGGTGTTTCTGCAGGGATATACCTGCTGTTCTTTGAATTCAACAGGTCTTAAACAGGGAAAGCTTGTGGATGTTCCGGTTTATAACAGTTCAACAAGATTGTTGAACGGGAAAAAAGCTTATGCAAAAGTTAAAAAAATGGTTCTTTCACTTTCTGAATATGATTTAATATATAAAAAAACTGACTCAACTCTGCGCGGAAATATCGGACAAGAGATAGACGGGTGTGTAGATGCATTGAGAACTAATAAGGCTGCGTTTGTTACCGCTTTGCCTGCTTTGAAGCGCTGCAGTGTTTATGGGAGGTTATTTCTTGACTCCGATGTCATAGAAAATACTGAATTTGCTTTAGATGCCTTGAATCCGGTTTTAACTTCTAATATAATTGAATTATTAAAGAACCAGTCAAAATACTGTCCGGTACTTGTAGAGATAGATATAATAAGAAAAGGTTCAGAGGCTGTACTTAGTTTTATAGAAAAGCAGGTTGAGTATAACGGTAAAAAAACTGTTATTTTTGTTTTTGACTGTATTTCAAACACGGATCTTGAAATAATATCTAAAAGTTTGAAGGGTTTCAGAGTAATAGCGGGGGCCTCGGCTCTTGTTAAGTATTTGTTGAAAAAAAAGAAGAGAAAAAAGTTCAAGCCGGAGATTAATATTGAAGCCGGTCAGGCTTTTTTTATAGGAAGTATGAAAAAAATCACGCATGAACAGCTGAGTCTGTTTAAAGATTATATGGGAAAAGAAAAATTTGATCCGTCAAATAGACGCATGACAAAACAGAGAACTGTTATTTTTTCGGTAAAAAAAACAAGTAAAGCTGTGTATGATAAAGCAGAAGGGAAACGTATAGACGGGAAATTTGCCAAAGAGGCAGTCAAATTGTTTAAAGAAAGAGGATATGGAAAATTGGTTTTGTCCGGAGGGGCTACTGCTGAGAATATTTTTAAAGCGCTTAATATTAATTTTACAGAAATAACAGGAAGTATTTTATCCGGGATACCTTTGACCTACAGTCCGGAGATAAATTTATATGTTGTGACAAAACCCGGAGGTTATGGAGATAAAAATGCTCTAATTACTATTTTTAAAAGACTAAAGGAGCTGCAATGATTTCAAAAAAAGATGTTCTTCATGTGGCGAAACTTTCACATTTGAAATTTGAAGAGAAAGATCTGGACAAGTTTGCTCTTCAATTAGAAGGCATGATAGAATTTGTTGATAAACTTAAAGAGGTGAATACTGACGGTATAGAACCTACTTCAAGCGTTATCCCTGTTACAAACGTAATGAGGGAAGATGAGCTCAAACCTTCTTTTAGCCGGGAAAAGGCGCTATCAAATGCTCCGGAGAAAGAGTTGGGACATTATAAGATTCCAAAGATGATGGAGTGAGAAAATGAATTTTACAGAAATGAAAGCCCATGAACTTGCAGAATTAATAAGATCAAAAAAAGTCTCTTCAAAAGAGGTAACAGCAGCATTTATAGAAAGGATTAAAAAGCTTAATCCAAAGTTAAATGCATTTGTATCCGAAGAATTTGAAAGTGCTTTAAAAACTGCGGAAGATAATGATAAAAAACTTTCCGCTGGCGTAAGTATTTGTTCTCCGTTGTTTGGAGTTCCTGTAGCTCTAAAGGACAATATGTGCAGTGAAGGGACAAAAGTTACCTGCTGTTCGAAGATATTGAATAATTTTATCTCGCCTTATGATGCAACTATTGTTGAGAAATTAAAAAATGCCGGAATGCCTATACTTGGCAAGTGTAATATGGATGAATTTGCCATGGGATCTTCTACTGAAAATTCTATTTATGGACCATCTTTAAATCCGTGGGATGACTCAAGAATACCGGGAGGTTCTTCAGGGGGCTCAGCGGTGGCTGTTTCCGCCGGACTTTCACCATTATCTCTTGGCTCAGATACCGGAGGTTCCATTCGTCAACCTGCATCTTGTTGCGGCGTTGTCGGTTTAAAGCCTACTTATGGAAGGGTCTCAAGGTACGGATTGATAGCTTTTGCTTCTTCTCTTGATCAAATAGGTCCGATTACTTCTGATGTGGAAGATAATGCCGCTTTACTTGAAATAATTGCGGGCTATGATAAAAAAGATTCCACCTCTATTAATAAAGAAGTTCCTGTGTATTCGAAATATTTGAATAAAAGTATTAAAGGCATGAAAATTGCACTGCCCAAAGAATATTTTGGAAAAGGCGGTTTGTCTGAAGATGTTTCGAAGGCAGTAAATGAATCAATAGAAACCTATAGAAAACTTGGTGCTGAATTTGGAGAGGTAAGTTTACCGCATACGGAGTATTGCCTGGCGGCTTATTATGTTATAGCCACAGCGGAAGCCAGCTCAAATCTTGCGAGATATGACGGTGTTCATTACGGCTATCGAAATAAAGAGGCAAAAACACTGGGAGAGATGTTTACAACTACGAGAGCTTCCGGTTTTGGAAATGAAGTTAAGAGACGAATAATGCTTGGTACATATGTTCTAAGCGCCGGTTATTATGATGCCTATTATTTGAAAGCGCAAAAAGTTAGGACTTTGATTAAAAGAGATTTTGATAAGGTATTTGAAAAGTATGACTGTGTGCTCACGCCGACGGCGCCGACTCCGGCATTTAAACTTGGAGAGAAAGTCTCGGATCCTATTCAAATGTATCTTTCTGATATATTTACAATTTCTGCCAATCTGGCGGGGATTCCCGGGATTTCTATTCCTTGCGGTATTTCTAAGGACAACCTTCCTATAGGCCTTCAGCTTATTGGTAAACCTTTTATGGAAGGTGAGCTTTTAAGTCTTGCTCATGCTTTTGAGCAAGCGAGCAAAAAAGTAACGTCAAAGAAACAAGGGATATTTTGATATGAGTCATATTCGAATTCTTCCTGAAGAACTTGTTAAAAAGATTTCCGCCGGAGAAGTCATTGAGAGACCGGCTTCTGTAATTAAAGAACTTCTGGAAAATTCCTTAGATGCCAAATCCGGGCGAATTTCTGTAGAAATCAGACAGGGAGGCAAAAAGCTTATAAAGGTAAAAGATGACGGTATAGGTATGGAACCGGAAGATTTAAAGATTTGTACAGACAGGCATACTACCAGTAAAATTAAAGAATTGGAAGATATTTATAATATTAATACTCTTGGTTTTAGAGGCGAAGCGCTATCCTCAATAGCTGCTGTTTCTAAACTTGAAGTAACAAGTTGTTACAAAAAATCAAAAAATGCATATAAGTTGTCAGTTAACGGAAAAAATAAGGAAATTATTGTAGCTAAGGCTTCAAGCGGCACTCTTATTTGCGTTAATGAGCTTTTTTACAATGTACCGGCCCGGTTGAAATTTTTGAAGAGTGTAGAGACTGAGACCGGGTATATAAATGATATTATACATATACTGGCAATATATAATTATGCGGTTTGTTTTGAATTAAAATCGGATGGAAGAGAATTGCTTTTCGTTGAACAAGTTAAGACGATGAGAGAACGGCTTTATCAGTTGTTTGGAGAGAACACGGTAAAATGTCTGCTTCCTGTGAAGTGTGAGCAGTCCGGAGTAAAGATAGACGGTTTTATATCCTCTCCCCAGGAATTAAAAAGCAGTAGAAACTATATTTATACTTTTGTGAATGGCCGCTTGATAAGTGATAAAACAATAAACCACGCAATAGTCTCCGGTTATGGGAATCTAATACCTTTTGGAAAATATCCGTTGGCGGTTCTGGATATCAAAATTAATCCGGGACTTATAGATGTGAATGTACACCCGACAAAAAAAGAGGTCAAATTTTCCAACGGTGCCCTGGTTCATAATGCAGTGGAAAGTGCAATAAAAGAATCTCTGATAAGCGGGAAACCGGTCCCGGCAATTACGCTTGAGGGAGCATCTCAAAGCGGAACTATTAAGAATATTGGCAGTTATTCCGGTGATAATAATAATTCGCGATTAGAGTCAATACCTGCCGCTTTTGAAAATAGAGCCTCTTTTGTTCAGGAGGTTCTTCAAGATGAAAAAAAATACCGTCTAAAACCGATTTATCAGGCAAAAAGCATGTATATCATAGCTGCTGACGAAGAAGCTGTATACATAATTGATCAACATGTTGCGCATGAAAAAGTGCTTTATGAGAAGTTGAAAGACAAAAAACAATCTTGCGGATCCCAGCAGTTACTTACGTCAATAAGTGTTAGTTTAAAATACAAGCAAGTTAAAATACTTAATGATAATATAAAAACTTTTAAGACATTTGGTTTCGATGTTGAGGCTATCGGGAAAGATACTTTTATGATTAACGGAGTCCCTGAATTTCTTGCAGGAAAGGATTCTGAAAGAGTATTAATTGAAGTTATTGAACAGCTTGAAGAAGATAATCGTAACTCTAGCTCTATCAGTGACAAAGCAGATTTAATAGTTAAGACATTAGCTTGTCATTCGGCTGTGAGGGCGGGAGATTCTTTAAGCTATGAGTTAATGCTTATATTAATAAATAACTTTATTGAATGCGACCTGCCATATTGTCCTCACGGTAGACCGGGGATAATTAAGATAACCTTTGATGAGCTTGATAAAAAATTCAAAAGAACTTAAAAATGCCTCTCTTCTTGTAATCCTTGGGCCGACCGCTTCAGGTAAGACGGACATCTCTCTCAGGCTGGCAAAGGAGCTGGAAGGAGAAATTATTTCCGCTGATTCATTGCAGATTTACAAGGAGTTTGATATTGGATCTGCAAAACCTGATGAGCGGCAATTAAAAACGGTTAAACACCATCTTATTGGTACTATATCTCCTAAAACAGAGTTAAATGCATTCGATTATTCAACTATGGCAAGGCAGTCCATAAAAGAAGTTGTTAGTAAAGGTCGTTTTCCTATATTGGTTGGCGGTTCGGGTTTGTATGTTAGAGCTGTATTAGACGGCCTTTTGAAGGTGGAAGGTTCTTTTAAGGGAGTCAGGCAGAGTATAATTGATGAAATAAAAACAAAAGGACTTAAATTCCTCTATGAAGAGTTAGTCAAATCAGATCCTGATTCTGCAAAACATATTCACTTTAATGATGAGATGAGGATAATAAGAGCGCTTGAGTTGTTTAGAGTTACAAATAAATCCAGAAAGGAAATTGCGAAGTCTGCAATTCCTTTAGATATCGGAAGTACGGTTCTCATCGGGCTGAATCTTGAAAGAAAAGAGCTTTATTCCAGAATAAATGATAGAGTTGATAAAATGCTGAGTGCGGGACTTTTGAATGAAGTGAAAACTATAGTTGATAAGTATGGGTTCGAAATTTCTCAGTTAAATGGTCTTGGTTACCGGCAATTTGCAGATCATCTTAAGGGGCTTATCACTTTTGAAAAAGCTGTATATTTAACAAAAATGAATACCAGGCACTATGCAAAGCGGCAGATTACGTGGTTTAAAAAAGATCCAAGGGTTAACTGGGTTGATGCTAAAGAAGATATAGATATATTATTAAGATACATTATCTCTAAAATAAAGGAAAAAAAATGCCTATAGAAAAAGGAGTACTTTGCGGAATTTCTACCGAAGGGGCAGATTCTTATAAAGAAACAGAACTGCTTGCGAATACCGCTTCAGTGGAGATTCTTGAGACAGTAATTCAAAATAGAAGTATTCCTGATGCGACTTATTTTATTGGAAAGGGAAAAGTTGATGAAATTCGCCAAAGAAGCCGAGAAATAGGCGCGGATGTTATAATATTTAATAATAATTTAAAGCCAAATCAGCAGCGTAATTTGGAAGAGTCTATTAAAAGAAAAATAATAGACAGGTGTACTCTTATTCTTGATATTTTTGCAAGACATGCAAGGACAACGGAGGGAAAGCTGCAGGTAGAATTAGCTCAGCTTATCTATTTATTGCCGCGGTTATCAGGAAAAGGAATAGAGCTTTCTCAGATGGGTGGAGGTATTGGAACGAGGGGGCCGGGTGAGACAAAGCTGGAAGTTGATAAGCGTAATATACGGAGCCGCATAGAATTTTTAAAAGGAAAGCTTGATGATGTAAGGGCTCATCGAAAAATAATGAGAGAGGGACGAAAAGCCAAGGGGTTTCTGAATGCGACTCTCGTAGGTTACACTAACTCCGGAAAATCAACTTTGCTTAACTTGTTGACAAAATCTAATGTTCTTGCTGAAAATAAGCTGTTTTCAACACTGGACCCGACAACCAGAAAACTGTACCTTTCATCTAAAGTCAGTATTCTGTTGACTGATACTGTTGGATTTATCAGAAGCTTACCGTCTGAACTGGTGACATCATTCAGGGCAACTCTTGAAGAGATTGAATATTCTGATATCATAATTATGATTTTAGATGCCGGCAGATTAGATCTTGACATTCAAATTGAAGCTGTATACAGGGAGCTTCGCGAGTTAAACGTCCTAAATAAACCTATTTTGACAGTGTTAAATAAAATAGATATGACTCAAAAATCCAGAATTCTACGCTTAAAGAATGACTATCCTGATGCTGTATTTGTCTCAGCCAAAGAATCTATGGGAATTTCAACACTCCTATCAAAAATATCTCTCATATCAAATGAGTTATTGACAAAAAGCTAATACTTTGCTAAGCTAATTATATCTAACTTAAAGAAGGATATAAAATGCATTTGAATGTCCCAGTTATAGATGTATTATTGTTTATATCAATTTTGCTTCTTGTTTTATCTATTAGCTGGCTTTTTTTAAAACTTAAAAATGAGAGTAGTTCACTTTTAGGGCAGGTACAGAATTTATTTGATCAGTTTAAAATAATTAATAGAAGTAGTGAATTGATAACTTCCTCTAATGCCCCCAAGGATATTCTTAATGTCATAACAATTGAAGCCGGGAAAATTATTAAAAATGTTGCCGTTGGCATTTTTCTTTTCGAAAAAGATGATGATATTTCTGTTATTACCGGAAATGAAGATTTTATTAAATGGGTTAAAGAAGTTACATTAAATACAATAAAATTACAAAAGTTCTGGGAGGATACAAAAGCAGGAAAACAGGTGGAAATAAAATCTCCGGCGAATGTAATTCTCGTGAAAACAGGGGTAATTATACCGGTATTAATAAAAGGTAAAGTTACCGGAGCTCTCTTGTTTTTAAGTCTTGAAGATCCCCGGCTGTTTTTAGAAGCAGAAAAAAAATACATGAAAATATTTGCTTCGCAGATATCTATTGTTATTGAGAATAAAAAGCTCATTGATCAGGAGAAGGCCTACAAAGAGGAATTGCTGGGTATAAATGCTATTACTGAGATTGGTTTACTTTCTTTAACCACGGAAGAGGTTTTAGAGGTACTGATTAACAGGTTTGTAAGTATCTCTAAATCTGAAAGTGCGGTAATATTTATGAAATCAGCCAGAACAAATGAATGTGCCGTAAAAGCAGTGTGTGGCTTTAAAATAAAGAGAGAATCTAATTTGCTGAAAGAAAATCAGGAAGTTGTCGACAATGTCTTTACTTCCGGAAAATTTGTAAGAATTACCGGTAGAATCGGTTTCCCGCTTAAAACTAATAATGAGGTTTTTGGTTGTATTGTTGTATATAAAGATAATATTACGGAAAGGGAATTGTCCCATTATTCTAATCTTATAGAAAAGGCTTCAATAATAGTTGAACGCGCAAAGATGAATGAGAACACGGCGACTATTATTAATGAACTCTCTGCAATATCCTATATTGGAAACGTGATTTTATCAACGTTAAAGCTTGATGATGTTTTAAATCTCATATCAAAATCTGTTTGTGAAATGATGGATGCAAAAGGTTCAACTTTAAGACTGCTTAATGAAAAAACCCAGGAACTTGAACTTTGTATATCTTATGGCTTGTCGTCAAAATGCATGGACGGTCAACATCTTAAAGTATTTACAACCAGTGAAGGTGAAGTTGTAGAAACACATCAAATAATGGTTATTGAAGATTTGGAAAACAGTAAATATGAAATGTCAACTCCATTAATAGCTGAGGGGATTAAGTCTCTTGTTTGTATTCCGCTTTTAGCGAAAAACAAAGTCATCGGTATTTTAACTCTGTTTTTCAGGCATAAACGTGAATTTTCCGGTAACGACCGGAAGTTAATGTTGATTTTTACTTCCCATACTGCTATTGCAATAGAAAATACCAGGTTATTTAAAAATTGGAAAGAAATGTACCTGAATGTTATTAAATCTTTTGCCACAGCTCTTGATGAAAAGGATAACTATACTAAAGGTCATTCAGAAGAGGTTTTAAGGTATGCGACGGATATTGCATTAGAAATGGGACTAAAAGAAAATGAAATGGAACTTCTTCAATACAGCGCAATTCTTCATGATATAGGTAAAATCGCAATAAGCGACAATATTCTAAAAAAACCCGAGAAATTGACTAAAGAAGAGTATGAAGTCATTAAAAAACATCCGGTTATTGGATCAAATATTCTTGCGAATATAGAAGAATTTAAAGATGTCGCAAAAATCATTGCGCACCATCATGAAATGTACGGAGGAGGCGGGTATCCTGACGGGTTAAAAAAAGAAGATATTCCAATACTTTCAAGAATCATAACTGTTGTTGATTCCTTTGAAGCAATGACTTCAGACAGACCCTACAGAAAGGCTATGAGCCATGAAAAAGCCATACGTGAATTGGAAGGCAATAAGTATACGCAATTTGATCCTTCAATAGTGGATGTTTTTGTGAAAATTATGACAAAGAGAAAGAATGATAAGTCAAATTAACAAATTTGTAAATACGTTTATCACTGAGAATCGTCTCAGATTGATGCCCTGGCTGGTCAGGACATCAACTCTTTTAATTCTGCTTCTTCTTGCTGCCTTTGTTTTTCTTGACTTCGAAGAAATTAATGATCTTTATCTGAAATACGGAATTTTTATTCTTTTTGTCTTTTTTTTCGTAAGGAACGATGTAAGCAATTATTGGCAGATTAGAGGGCTTCAACATATGTACAACGAGTTTAAAGAAATTAACAGGGTTACCGAAGCTTTAAGAAGTACTATGAATCTGGAAAATGTACTCGATATGATTTTGCATAATCTTACCCGCGAACTTAAATATGAGAGGGCTTTTATATTCCTGACAGTAGAAGAAAAACAAAAAACGGTTTTACGCGGAGAAATAGGAATGGGGGTTTTAAACGAAGTTCTTCGTCAGCAGTTTTTTAATTTAGATGAAACAACCGGAATAATCTCAAGGACTGCGATAGAGAAAAAACCTTTTATAATAAAAGATGCGAAAAATGATCACAGATGCGAACAACATTTGATTGAATTATTAAACCTTAAAGAATTTGCCACAATACCGTTGATCGTAAGAAATAATGTACTTGGTGTACTGGTAGTTGTCGCAGACGGGTTCACTAAAGCTGCAATTTCTGCGGAAGATCTTACTTTGCTTGAAATTTTCGCAAATCAATCGGCTATCGCTATTCAAAATGCAAGATTTTACGAGAGAATTGAACGTCTGTCCTTCTCTGATGAATTGACGGGTTTGTATAATCACAGATATTTTCAAGAAAAATTGAGAGAAGAATATAAAAAAGCAAAAGAAAACGGCAAATCATTATCTTTGATATATTTTGATATAGATGATTTTAAATATTATAACGATACCTTTGGACACCTGGAAGGCGATAGTATTTTAAGAGCTATAGGAACACTTGTACATTCTACGCTTGAAGAAAGTGCTTGTTCTGCAAGATACGGAGGAGAAGAATTCGCAATAATCCTGCCAGGAAAAAACAAGGATGAAGCATTTGAATTGGCTGAGGAACTCCGGAAAAATGTAGAAAAATATGAATTTGAATATAAGAAAAAATCACGCACAAAGAACCTGACCATAAGTCTGGGTATTTCTTCTTTGTCCGGTAAAAATAATGGACCGAGGGATCTTATTGATATTGCTGATAACCGGCTTTATACCGCAAAGAAAAGCGGCAAAAACAAGGTTGTGAAAGTATGAGAACTTTGACAGTCCCTAATTTTCTCACGGTGTTGCGCATTATAGGTGTTCCTATATTTATTATTTTTTTCAGAAAGAGCCTGCCTATTGCGACCTTAATATTTTTCTTGGCAATTATTACTGACGTCATAGACGGTGTTGTCGCCAGGCTTTCGAAATCCCGGAGTTTACTGGGAGCTATGCTGGATCCCCTGGCTGATAAATTACTTATTGATACGGCTTTTATTCTTTTTGCGCTTAATAACTACATTCCGGATTGGATTGCGATAGTAATAATCAGCAGGGATGTTTTGCTTATTATTGGCTGGATATTAATGTATATGATTACTTCAAATATAAAAGTAGAACCCAGTATTTTCGGAAAAATTACCAATTTTTTTGAAAGTACTTCTGTTATGCTTTTGTTGCTTAATGCAGTTTTTGCTTTTAATTACAATCTGGAAATAGAAATTTACATGTATATTACCGTATTATTGTGTACAATTTCTCTCGTAGATTACAGTATAAAGGGGATTAAAAAATTTGGATAAAATATTATTTCAAATAACCGGTGCTGTTTTGCTTTCGTATATGATCGGATCAATTCCTTTTGGTCTTTTAATCGGGAAATTGTTTTATAAAAAAGATATCAGAGAATTGGGAAGTAAGAATATAGGCGCGACAAATATTATGAGAACTTTCGGAACTTTTCCGGGTGTATCTGTCTTGCTTCTGGATGCTCTTAAAGGATTTCTATGCGTAGTCTTTATTCCCGGATTGTTCGGAATTACTGCAGCAGCTGCTGCTTTTACAGGAGATACTTCCAGATTTCTGCCAATACTGATCAGTGCTTCAATACTCTGCGGTTTAGCGGCAATAGTCGGTCACAACTGGTCGTTTTTTCTAAAGTTCAAAGGCGGAAAAGGTGTAGCAACAAGTATAGGAGTTGCTTTGGCTCTTGCACCGATAGAAGCAATAGTAGCCTTTTCAGCTTTTGCGATATTAGTGTTTCTGACGAGATATGTTTCTGTAGGTTCCATTATTGGCTCCATTATTTTTCCGGTAACAATGTTTTTTTCCGGAGAATCTTTGCCTCTTCAGTTATTCGGTGTTCTGGCTTGTGTAATGATAATAATCAGGCATCTTCCAAATATAAAAAGATTATATAAAGGGACGGAGAATAAGATATGGCAGAAAAAGTTGCAATTATAGGTGCCGGAGGCTGGGGCACAGCATTGGCATTGGTACTTAATGAAAATGGTCAGAATGTTACTATTTATGAATATTTAAAGCCCTATGCAAAATATTTAAACAAGAAAAGAATTAATACAAAATTTTTACCGGGAATTAAAATTCCTGAGGGTATAAAGATTACAGCTTCGCTTTCTGATGCGGTAAAAGAAGCGAAAGCTATTGTAATTGCAATACCATCAAAATTTGTAAGAAGTGTTTTGGATAAGTTAAA
The DNA here is from genome assembly GCA_001778375.1 of Candidatus Firestonebacteria bacterium RIFOXYD2_FULL_39_29. Classification (NCBI taxonomy): domain Bacteria; phylum Candidatus Firestoneibacteriota; species Candidatus Firestonebacteria bacterium RIFOXYD2_FULL_39_29. The sequence goes on along the minus strand of MFGV01000001.1, from coordinate 1,633 downwards.
AAACGAGAAAATCAGAAATGATGTTGTTGTTTTGAGTGTAGTTAAAGGTATTGATACTAAAACATTGGAGAGAATGTCTGAGATAATTAAAAAAAAGTTAGGTAAAAAAATAAAACTGGCTGTATTGTCAGGTCCCAGTCATGCGGAAGAAGTTGGTCGAAAGATGCCTACAGCCGTGATAGTCGCTTCAAAGGACGCAAAAATTGCATCTTATTTCCAAACTTTATTTTCAAATAAATATTTCAGAGTCTATACCAGCAGGGATGTGATAGGGGTTGAGCTTGGCGGTGCATTAAAGAACGTTATTGCCCTTTCCAAAGGCATTCTTGATGGAATGGAATTGGGAGATAATACGAAAGCAGCTTTACTGACCAGGGGAATGGCTGAGATGAAAAGATTAGCTCTTAAGCTTGGTGCAAAATCCGAAACTTTAAACGGTTTGGCCGGTTTTGGAGATCTTATAGTTACCTGTATGAGTCCGCATAGCAGAAATCGCAGTGTTGGAGAGCGAATTGGGCGGGGAGAAAAGCTTTCAAAAATATTAAAGTCTATGGATATGGTAGCGGAAGGTGTAACTACATCGGCAGCTGTTTTCAGGCTTGCTAAGAAGGAAAAAGTAGATATGCCGATAGTGGCTGAGACTTATGGCGTGCTTTTTAACCGGAATAATCCAAAAACAGCCGTTAATAATCTTATGCAAAGAAAGCTGAAAAAAGAAGAAAATTTCTAAGGGGATAAAATGGAAACAGTTACGAAAAATAATCTGGTCAAAAAAGTAGTAGATCTTGGTGTAAACGGCAATGTAGCTAAAGTTGCGGTTCAATCCTTTATTGACTGTATTGTTGATTCCTTAAAGAATGGAGACAAGGTTCAAATCAGCGGTTTTGGAACGTTTATTATAAGAACAAGAAAAGAAAGAGTCTGCAGGAATCCAAAGACAGGCGAGAAAATTGTTGTTCCTGAGAGGAATTCTCCTGCTTTTAAACCGAGTGAAATACTCAAAAAAAGGATAGAAAATGGAAAATAATCCTGCTCAAGAAATACAGATTCCGGATAAGTTATTTTTTACAATACGAGAGGTAAGTGATATTACCAAAGTTAAGTCATATATTCTCAGGTATTGGGAAAAGCAATTCAAAATTCTAAGACCGGTAAGAAGCATTGGCGGACAACGTGCCTATAGAAAAAAAGATATAGAAATGGTATTATTAATCCAGCGCTTACTGTATAACGAAGGATTTACGATAGATGGTGCAAAAAAGAAACTAAAGGATTTGAGGAAAAACGAAGTTCAAATGGAGATTAATTTTAAAGAACTTGAACTTGTAGAGACAATTGATAAACTCAAAAAAAAGCTTAGTGACTTAAAGAAGACAATGGAGTAATATATATTTTCTGTATGTAGTTGATGTGATATCGGGGCGTCCGCTGTGAAACAGCGAGACCTCGCCGGAAAACCGGTCCTCAAATTAAAAGTCGCTTCTGTCCTTTATTCCGCAGGCCTGCTTTATTTCCCTTTGCGACTTCTTTAATCCATATCTAACCCAAGTTCCGCTGAATTAGGCATATTTAGACTCATTTCCCTTATTTAAAGCCTTTTTTTATTAAAGGTCTGTACCACATTTCAATTTCA